>NZ_JADBVE010000075.1:0-4252 GCF_020245285.1 Microcystis sp. M31BS1 | reverse complement strand
TGACCCTTTTCCCTGTTGGCTCTTCTCGCAAAGCTCGTCAGGATTATTATGGCAAAATTACCTTTTCTTTTATTCAGGAGTTTGAGGCTTTCACATAACAGTACTTGTCTTTGTATTGAAAAATGTGTCCGTCAGTCAGGAAAATTACCTACACAGGGCCAGCAAAAAAGTAATAGATTGGTGTATTCTTGATCAAATAGGGAAGTTAATAATTGGGCATAATGAGGGGATAAAACAATCTCTTAATCTAGGAAAGACAGATATTATTTTGATGAAAGGCTATGGGTATCAGTATCCTGAGAATCTGGGTGATCGCAGCTAATGGTTTTCGCGAGGTTATCCGCGATCGCATTCTTTACTTTATCGGGTTTTTTGCCTTGTTGATGGCCTTCGCTTTGCGTTTATTACCAGAAATTGCGGTGGGAACCCATCAGAAAATCTTTCTTGACTTGGGATTAGCCGCTATCGGGTTATTAGGGGTAATTGTTGCGGTTTTTGTGGGTACAGGGCTAATTAATAAGGAAATTGACAAGAGAACTATTTTAGTTTTGATTCCCAAACCCCTGAGTCGGGCCGAATTTATCCTCGGTAAACACTTGGGTTTGTCCGGGGTTTTAGCGGTGATGTTGGGGGTAATGTTGGTGATTTACCTGCTGATGTTGCTGGGGATGAAAGTATCTTTTCAACCTTTACCCCTGATTGTCTCGGTTTTCTATCTCGGTTTGGAATTAATTCTCATCGCGGCCGTGGCGATCGCTTTTGGGGTATTTACCAGTTCGATTTTAGCCACGTTAATGACTTTTGGGGTCTATCTAATGGGTCACATCAGCAAAGATCTGATCCAATTGGGTATAATCAGCAAAAATCCCAATATCCTCGCTATCACTAAAAATATTTATCTAATTCTCCCAGATTTAGAGAGATTAAATTTTAGAAACGAGGCCGTTTATGGTTTGCTGCCTAGTGCTGATGTCTTAATCGCTAATGCCCTCTACAGTCTCGTTTATACTGGTCTATTATTGGGCATCTCCATCCTCATCTTTTCACGACGACAATTTTAAATAGCGTTGCTGAATCAAGGGATGAATGGCAACTGTGCAGGTTCCCGTGTCAAAGTTAGTTTCGGTTTAGGTTTTAAAAATCCCAGCCAAGAAAATTCAGATCTCAAATCAGCAACGCCTAAAATTGTACTGGCAGAAAAACCGCTCATCGCTGGTAGGAATGGTCAATATCGATTAGTTTATAGACATTATTAGCCATGAAATTAAAGGCACAACTGCATATTTTAAGTCGAGAAGCGGTCAATTACGGACTGGCAACCGTGGTCATGGAAGAAGCGGTTAATCCCGTCCTCGCGGCCATGGCCAGACAGTTAAAACATTTACAATACTATGTGCTTCAGAATAGCGAGGGTGATTGGTTGCTGACCACTTTAGCCCATCGGCAGCAGCCACAACAGGAGAAAAGGGTAATCTATGCCTTTGCTACGGAAAAAATGGCCATATCTGCTCAAAATACCCCCGATTCACCCCTATCAACGCTCCTGATTCCCGTCACCCATCTTTTATTCCAATTATTTGCCCTAGAAAAAGTAGATAGTATTATTTTTCTGGAAAATGCACACACTGCTCAAACGGGAAAAGAAATCTCCCGGACCCAATTAAAGGCCAATATTGAAAAACAACTGCAAAAACTAGCGGTAATTCCTCCCCATCTTGCTTAACCTAGTGTAACCAGAGAGATTTTTGAGAAAGGAGGGTGTCGCTAGTGTGGGCCACACTTCACCCCATCAGATATAGTAGAAGTACAGTATATAGATTCTCAACCGTAAAACGACGGGGTTTTAACCCAAATTTTCGATAAAACGGCCCTCGATTGTCAAGCTGTATCCCTAACAATGAAGCAGTTAAACTAGGAGCCGTCGGAGGCGTAAGTCTCACCCACGTTTCTCAAGGGGAGGAGATGGAGGCGACTCTATTCTCGAACCCTAATGGATAGATTGGACTCTATCAGTATCCGCCGCTACTAATATCTTAAATCTTAGCCAGAATGCCAGATTTACACTTACTTAATTCTCATCCACGGGCCCTAGAAACCGCCTTCATCGCCACTGCCGACCGGTCTTTTTCCTACCCTCTATCCCTCGACCTGGCCAGAATTAATCAACGTTTTGACTCCGCTAACGCCGCAGAAATCGTCGCTTGGGCCGCGGCCACCTTTGGGGAAGGTTTGGTGATGAGTACCAGTTTCGGCATTCAGGCGGCGGTGATGTTGCACCTAGTCACCGCAATTATCCCCGATATTCCGATTATTTGGATCGATACTGGCTATCTTCCCCCGGAAACCTATCAATTTGCCGAAGACTTAAGCCAACGCCTCCATTTAAACCTGAAAGTTTATCAATCTCCCCTCAGTCCCGCCCGCATGGAAGCAATCCACGGTAAACTGTGGTCAAATAACGATCTCGACTCCCTCAATCTCTACGACAAAATCCGCAAGGTGGAGCCGATGCAACGGGCCCTGAAGGAATTAAAGGCCACCGCTTGGTTAGCGGGTTTACGTCGCGACCAAACCGACCACCGCAAAACTCTCCAATGGGTCAATCAACAGGGCGAACGTTACAAAATATTACCGATACTTGACTGGAATGCCAAAACCATCTATGAGTATCTGACTAAATACGATCTCCCCTACCATCCCTATTTTGATCTGGGTTATGTCTCCGTCGGCGATTGGCACTCCAGTCGGCCTTTAACCGCCGATGATAGCAACGAACGAGACACCCGTTTCAAGGGTTTAAAACAAGAATGCGGTCTTCATTTACCCTTAACCCCCGGAGAAGCACAAAGTCTCGACGCAAGCTCCCTTTAACTGCTGGGGTGGGAAAATTGCCGGTGCGACGGTTCCTAGACGTTAGACAATGGTTATTAGACCTCTTGTAAAAATCAAAAATTGTTGTTAGGGTTAGGAGTCAGGAGCCAGTAGTCAGTAGTCAGGAGAATTAAGAAGGAGTAATAATCAGTTAAATGGTCTATTTACAGACTTTATGCCATTTAATCCTTATTTTTGCCGTTTTTGAACCCTGAAAAATTAATTATGCAAGAGGTTTATTGATTGTTAATCCCCCATTAACCATGGCTATTTTAGAAAATTTTCTCGAAGTCGGCTCTCTCAAGTGGTTCTATCGACAGGTTAACCCCGCTCAACAACCGGACACAACCCCCGTCATTCTACTCCATGGTTTACCCGCCCATGGCTATATTTGGCGGGAATTATTGACCAGTTTAGAAGAATATAACATTAATGCCATTGCCCCCGATTGGATCGGTTCCGGTTTATCCGCTAAACCCGATGCCAGAGATTTCGCCTACACACCTAACGCTTTTTGTCAAGCTTTGTCCGATTTTATTCAAGCTCTCCAATTGCCGAAAATCTCCCTCATTGTCCAGGGTTTTTTAGCCTCCGTCGGGTTACAATACGCCCTAGAAAATCCTGATAAAATTGAGCGCTTGATCATCTTAAATACTCCCCTCTCCAGTGATGTTAAATTACCCTGGATAATGAAACAATGGGGGATACCTTTCCTCGGAGATATGGCGACTCAAGATCCCTTATTAGTCGATCGTACTTTAGAAACCGGTAGCGGTTTTGTGATTAGTGATGCAGCTCTGGCTATTTTCCGTCAACCTTATCTAAAAACTTCGGCAGTAGGTCGCGCTTTAGTGGCTACGATTCGCAATTTAAACCTATCGAAAACCATGGCAGAAATTGAGACAGGTTTAGAGAACTTTGAAAAACCTATCCTTTTTGTCTGGGGAATGGGGGATCCTTGGTTATCTTCTGTCACTGTCGAAAAATTAGCCACTAAATCAGGAGTGGAATTAATCTCCCTCGCAGAAGCAAAACACTATCCCCAAGAACATTGGTCAAAAGAAATTAATCCCCAGATTATTAATTTTCTCGGACGCAAAACCTGAAGAGCTATTTAAGGTGATGCAGAAATTGTCTCAATTACCCTTCTCTGATTATAGTAGAAGCGGAGGCTTCGCTTTTTCAAAATTTCTGCGTTTAGGGCTAGTAATTTATCGATATAACAAAAAATTATTGAAGTTTAAATAGGGTTTGCTGAAAAAGTAAAAAACAAAAACTCTCAAAAATCAGCCCGAATTTAAGATAAGTTTTTCTGTTGAGAAATCAGCCTTTTTATCATCTTTTCTAATCAAAGAGGGATGAATAAAGCTAAATTTAGATG
>NZ_JADBVE010000074.1:0-18800 GCF_020245285.1 Microcystis sp. M31BS1 | reverse complement strand
TAATAGCACTGTCACCACTTTACAGAATTTAGTCAATCAGGTATTTACTGATGCCAATGGAGCGACTACAGGTAATCAAGGATTAGGGGTTAATAGTGCCGCCTTAGTGCAGGTAACAACCGGTGCGATCGCTGGAACTTATCTCGTTATTAATGATAGCACGGCTGGCTTCCAATCCAGCAATGATTTATTAGTAAATATCACTGGATTTACTGGGACTTTACCAGCTTTAGGGAGCATTCCAGTGGGTAATTTCTTTATCTAAGTGTCTAAGCTCTCCTTCTAAGTCACCTAGAAAAAGGGTTTCTCGGAGAAACCCTTTTTCTGGACTTTAAGAAAAAAAACGTTTCGCTGACAAACTCTATAAAGAACGTAGGTTGGTTTGAAACATGAAACCCAACGCCTGCTCATGTTAAGCTTTTCACGACTACTTAGGGTCTGCTGAAAAAGTTTTTCCTGGGGGTAGGGTGTGGGGTTTTACCGGTTTTGAGGTGGCCAATTACCTAATTTTCAGGGAAAAAGTACCTGAATTTTCCCCCCAATCACTCCAAAGGTCGGCACTTTTTGAGGGAAAACAAGTCTAAAAACCCTATCCAACAAGGTTTTTAGATTTATTCAGCAAACCCTAAATAATTCTAAAACCGAAGGGATTGATGTTCTGCCTCGCTCAACAATCCAAGCCGCTTCAGCTAAAACAATAGCCGGTAAAACTAATTCACTGTTCGGGTCAGAAAGGATCGTTTTGGCATTTTTTCCCAATCGGGGATTCCCTTCTAAAAACCAAATTAAGGCGTGAGTATCCAGCACATATTTCATCGGTTTAAGACCAATCTAAGTGGTCATCTGCATCGCCCTGAAATTCGGCGAATGAAAAATCTTCTTCTGTAGATTGATAATCCCCCGTGAACATTCCAAAGCACATTAATTTGGGATATTTTTGGATTGGTTTATCTTCTAAAAATGTGATAATAACTGAACTTTCTTCTAGGTTATTGGGAGTTTCTAAAAGCTCGATCTTTCCTTGTCTATAAATGCCTTTAACTGATTGTAGCATTGACTTAGTTTCCTAATTGTTAATTAAGTTTTGGAGATAGTCTATCTAATTTTACCTTAAATATTTTCTGGAAGCATCTCAATTTTGCCAGTGAAGTGACAGCATAACCCCTTCCTATATAATAAAATGTTAAGTTTAGACTCGGCTTGAGCTATGTCTTTTAGCCTATAACAGTTTCTATCTTCTTGTCAAACCAAGGATTCTAACTATTTTTTGAGATAACTTTAAGTCTCAATATCTTCCTTGATTGTTACTATTTTTACATAACTACTCTAGGAGAGCCTTTAGGGTTTATCTGAGTTAAGTATGCTAAAATGATAACACCGCTTCATTAAAAACTGATTTGAGCCAATTGTTTTTATTACAAATATTTTACACACTTCAAGCAAGAGGGCTACGCCACTACTACCAAATCATTACCGTCCGCACCAACCACCATCGACAAAGAAGCGTCAGAAACTCGCCCCTTGGCGAAGCGGTGGGGAATAGTTCATTACTCCCACAGTTTTATATTTTCTTTAGAGATGGGCTGTCCTAAAACCTGCTCAGAGCGGCCAAAAGTCAGAAAATAGAAATAAAGGTGCGATTAGAGAACTTGAGCAGCGATCGCACACATCAGCCGCCATTGGAGAAAGATAAAGTTATGGCAGATAACTACAGAAGTCGCATTGTTACCCAAGGTACCCAACGCAGTCCGAATCGGGCCATGTTAAGAGCGGTAGGTTTTGGGGATGAGGACTTTAGCAAACCAATCATCGGCATCGCTAACGGATTTAGCACCATTACCCCCTGTAACATGGGAATTAATGATTTAGCAATGCGTGCCGAAGCAGCCACGAGATTAGCGGGGGGAATGCCGCAACTTTTCGGGACTATCACCATTAGCGACGGGATTTCCATGGGAACAGAAGGGATGAAATATTCTCTCGTTTCTAGGGAAGTAATCGCCGATTCCATTGAAACCGTCTGTAATGGTCAAAGTCTCGATGGAGTCCTCGCTATCGGGGGTTGTGACAAAAATATGCCGGGGGCAATGATTGCCATGGCCCGGATGAATATTCCCGCTATTTTCGTCTATGGTGGCACGATTAAACCGGGGCGCTACAAAGATTGCGATTTAACCGTGGTCAGTTCCTTTGAAGCCGTGGGACAGTACAGCGCCGGTAAAATCAGTGAAGAAGACCTTATCGGAATTGAACGCAACGCTTGCCCCGGGGCCGGTTCCTGTGGTGGAATGTTTACTGCTAATACCATGTCTTCCATTTTTGAAGCCATGGGGATGAGTTTACCCTACTCCTCGACCATGGCCGCCGAAGATGCGGAAAAAGCCGATAGTACCGAAGAATCGGCCAAGGTTTTGGTCGAGGCGGTTAGAAAACAGATTCTCCCTAGCCAAATTTTGACCCGTAAAGCCTTTGAAAACGCTATTTCGGTAATTATGGCGGTGGGAGGTTCCACTAACGCTGTCCTGCACCTTTTAGCCATTTCCCGCACCATCGGGGTAGAATTATCGATCGATGATTTTGAAACCATCCGCCAGCGTGTACCGGTTATCTGCGACCTTAAACCCTCCGGGCGTTACGTTACCGTGGATCTGCATAAAGCCGGCGGTATTCCCCAAGTGATGAAAATTCTCCTGGTTAATGGTTTACTACACGGGGATGCCCTCACCATTAGCGGTCAGACTATCGCCGAGATTTTAGCCGATATTCCCGACCAACCGCCCTCAGGCCAAGACGTTATCCGTCCTTTTAGCAATCCTGTCTATAAAGAGGGTCATTTAGCCATTTTAAAAGGAAATCTGGCCACAGAGGGGGCCGTGGCTAAAATTAGCGGCGTGAAAACTCCAGTCATCACCGGACCTGCGCGGGTGTTTGAGTCGGAAGAAACCTGTTTAGAGGCAATTTTAGCTGGAAAAATTCAAGCCGGGGATGTGGTGGTTGTCCGTTACGAGGGACCAGTAGGCGGACCGGGTATGCGGGAAATGTTAGCCCCCACTTCGGCAATTATCGGCGCCGGTTTAGGGGATTCCGTGGGATTAATTACCGATGGTCGTTTTTCCGGGGGAACCTATGGCATGGTGGTCGGTCACGTTGCTCCGGAAGCGGCGGTGGGTGGTACAATTGCTCTGGTAGAGGAGGGGGATCAAATCACTATTGATGCTCGTCAGCGTCTCTTGCAGTTAAATGTATCGGAGGAAGAATTAACCCGTCGTCGTAACCATTGGCAACCGCGGCCCCCACGCTATAAAACGGGAATTCTCGGCAAATTCGCCAAGTTAGTCTCCTCTAGCAGTCTCGGCGCTTTAACGGATCTGAATCTGTTCTAAAAGTATAACTAGGAATGGCGATCAATTGCGATCGCCGTTTCCGCCACTGCTCACTGAACACCCCCAGTGATAACTGGTAACTGATAACTGATAAGACTGACGGCTCTAATTAGGGTTTGCGGCAAAAAGTAGGGGCGAAGCATTCGGATAGAAAATCTACGGTTTCACCGATAGGTTATTGCCCGAATGCTTCGCCCCTACAGGACGCGGGCCGATGAAGACACAAGGTTTTGAAGCATGATTCTCTCAAAATCTGGCACCTGTTTCGCTCGTAAAGCCACAAAACCCTTACCTTGCCTACATTTCACATTTATTCAGCCAGCCCTAATTAATGCTCATTCTTAATTCTCCTGCCTCCTGACGACCGACTCCTGCCTCCGTTAAAGATTAATAACTATGAACTATCTACTCACTGTCTATCGAGCGCTCGAATGCCGTCCGGATACCTATCGGGATTGGTATGACCAAGGCAATATTTTAAAAGAAAGAATGGACTATTTTGGAGCCTTAATCAGCTACGAAAAAGCCTTAGAATATTATCCAGATGATTATTGGGCATGGTACAAAAGGGGTATGATACTAGAAGACTTGGGAATGTATGAAGAAGCGGCTGAAAGTTACGCTAACGCCGCACAGGTAAAGGCCGATAACTATTGGGCTTGGTACGATCAAGGTTGTGTTTATCTACAGGAATTAAAGGACTACGAAAAAGCGATCGCTTGTTTTCAACGGGCCCTAAGTCATAGTCCGGGGGACTATTGGGCGGCCTACCGGCAAGGGGAGGCCTATCGATTGCTGAAAAATTACGAACGCGCTATTACTTCCTACGATCTGGCCTTGGGAGCGCGACCCCGGGATTATTGGGCCTGGTATCGTCGCGGCGACGCTTTCCGGGATTGGGGCAATCCCCAAGAGGCTTTATTTAATTATCGTACCGCCCTCGATATCCGACCGCAAGATTACTGGTCCTGGTATCAACAGGGTGTGATCCTACAGGAATTACAGCGTTTAACAGAAGCGATCGCCTGTTATGAAGAATCGTTAAAAATCGATCGAGATGATCGCTATGCGTGGTATAATGCCGCCTGCTGTTATGCCGCTCTCGGTCAACAACAAAAAGCGATCAACTGTTTACGGGAAGCTCTAGACATAGAACCAGATATTTGCGGCGAATTAGCGCGTAGTAACTTTGTTTTCGATGGTTTAAGGCAAAATGAAACCTTTAATGACCTCTTGAGTTGCTATTACCCCAGCTAAAGTCTTTTTGCAGCACCTAGGGTTTGCTGAAAGGGTTTTTCGTGGGGTGTGGGATTTTAGGCATTTTCAGGGAAAAAGTGCCTAAAATGTCCCCCCGGTTGCTCCAATATCTGGCACTTTTTTAATGGCAAAAAAGCCTAAAAATATTAGCCAACAAGGTTTTTAGATTCATTTAGCCGGTTTGGATTAGCTACAATTGCAATTAGAGAAAAATTATTGAGAATCCTATGCGAGAACTAGACAGAGACAAAACCATCGAACAACTGAACGAAATCATGGAATTTGAACTAGCGGGAGTTGTCCGTTATACCCACTATTCCCTGATGGTGACAGGTCCCCATCGCATCCCCATCGTCCAATTTTTCCAGACTCAGGCCACGGAATCCCTCACCCACGCGCAACAAGTTGGGGAAATTCTCACCGGTTTAGAAGGTCATCCTAGTTTAAAAATTGCCCCCATCGAGGAAAGCTATGAACATAATATCAAAGCAATCTTGAGTGAGAGCCTCAATCATGAGAAAAAATCCCTTGATTTGTACAAAGCACTCCTAGAAACCGTCGAAGATGCCAGTATTTACCTAGAAGAATTCGCTCGCGGTATGATTGGACAAGAAGAATTACACAATCTGGAAATTCGCAAGATGCTGCGGGATTTTGCTTGAGCTAGGATCAAAGCTAGAGTTTATCGACTAGCTTATGAATCTCAGTTCCGCTTTACCCACTTTTATTATCACTCTCCGGGAAGGTTTCGAGGCCGCTTTAGTGGTGGGAATTGTCCTCGCTTGTTTACAAAAATCCGGTCGATCGCAACTTAACTCATGGGTGTATCGTGGTATTGGTGCGGGAGTAGTCGCTAGTGTTTTGGTCGGTGTTTTGCTAGGGGGAATCCTTTTGCAAGTGGATGCTTCTCCTAGTCCATTTGTACCAATGATCAAGGAATTACTGGCCGCCACTTTTGGACTAATTGCCGTTTTGATGTTGAGTTGGATGTTAATTTGGATGACTCAACAGGCCAAATCTTTGAAATCTGAGGTAGAAAATGCGGTAAAAGCGGGTTTAAAAGCGGAAAATGGGGCAGGAAAAGCGATTTTTCTGCTCGTTTTTATCGCTGTCTTGCGGGAGGGATTTGAAACTGTCCTCTTTATCCTGGCCCAATTCCAAAAAGATTGGCAGATACAAACTCTCGGCGCGATAGCGGGGTTAAGTGTCGCAACCTTGTTGGGAATTCTCCTATTTGCGGGGGGAGTAAAAATTAATATCCGTCTCTTTTTCCAAATTATGGGGACTTTCCTCCTCTTAATCGTTGCGGGATTACTCATCGGTGTTTTGAAACATATCGACGCAGGAATCAGTCTTTTAAGTGAAATTGACCCTTTTTATCGCAATTTCTGTCCTTCTCTCCCCTCCTCTTGTCTTCTCGGTTTTCAAGTTTGGGACGGTTCCCAAATTTTGAGCGATCGCACTTTCCCCGGACTCCTCCTTAAATCTCTGTTTGGTTATCGTCAAAACCTCTATATCAGTCAAATTGTTGCTTATATCCTCTTTTTACTGCTTATCGGTGGCCTCTATTTCCAAAGCTTACGACAACGTCCTCAAACAGTGATCAGTAAACAGTGATCAGTAAACAGTGAAAAGATGGCAAGAAACTTCTATTTAATACTGCTCACTTAAAAACTCACATCTGATAACTGTTAACTTACCCACTGATAACTTACCCACTGATAACTGATAACTGATAACTGATAACTGATTATGACTACTTGGCAATGTGACGGTATCCCTAAAGATGGTAAAACTTATCCGCAAGCGACTGCGGGGGGTCATGAACCCTGCGAAAATACTACTCCTGATTGTCCTATCTGTGGCCTGCCTAGGGAAGCGATGGATCCCGTAACAACGACGGTTAAAACCACGGTTGTGGTGTCTCCGGGGGGGACAACTAGAGTTGGCCAAAAATCTAACTGGTTACTTCCCTTCGCTTTGATAATTACCGCTTTAACCGCAGGTTTAGGGGGTTGGAGTCTATTGCAAATGCTGATTCCCAAACCCGATACTCCCCAAGTTGTCGGGGAAGAAACCCCAGACAAGCAAACCGAGGCAACTTTTGTGAGTGATACGGCTAAAAATCCCGATTTATTTAGCCAAGGTGAGAAAATACTGCTTAATTCCACTCCTAACAAAGAAAAAGGCGCAGCGGCCTTTAAAAAGGAAGATTGGGCAAATGCGATCGCAGCTTACCAACTAGCAGCCACTCCCCAAGCAAACGACCCGGAGGGCAAAATCTATTACAATAACGCCAAAGCTAGACAAAAAGGTAATCAAAATACTATAGCCGTCGTTGTCCCCATCGCTAACGACCCCAACAGCGCCAAGGAAATTCTCCGAGGTGTGGCCAGGTATCAAGAGGAGTTTAATAATTCTAATCCGGGTAATCCTTTGGAAATAGTCATCGCTAATGATGGTGGTGGGTTACAATCAAAAGCGATAGCCGATGATCTGATTCAATCCGGTCAAGTTTTGGCAGTTATGGGCCACGGAATCGATCCTTTTAGTCAAAAAGCGATTGAAAGTTACGAAAAAGAAGGATTAGCGATTCTCTCTCCCCTGACTACCAGTGTTAGTCAAACGGGAAAATTAACCCTGAAAACTATTCCCCTTAAGGATAAATCTCAGGAAGTTTTGGGTAGTTATCTGGAAGCAGTGGCCAAAACTTTGGCTAATTATGCTAGTAAGCAAAAGAAGTCTCCGTCAGTGGTTCTTTTTTATAATTCCGATAGTCCCTATAGTCAAAAATTAAGGGATTCCTTTGCTAAAGCAATAAAGCAACCAGGAGGCAAGATAGTTAAGGAAATAGACACAACTAAAGCCAATTTTAATGCTAAAACTGCCATAGATCAGGCAAGACAAGCCGGCGCTAAGGTGGTATTTTTGGCCTTGAGTAAAGATGGCGATCGCATTGATCAAGCCGTGGCTATTGCCCAAGAATCGTCTGGAATGCTATTATTAGGCGGAAATGAACTTTATACACCCGATATACTTATTCAAGGAGCCGATAGCATCGACGGATTAGTTTTAGCAGTACCTTGGAGTTTCCAAGCAACGGATCCTTTTGCCAAAGATGCGCTGAAAAGTTGGCGCGGTCGCGTCAGTTGGCGTACTGCTACCGCCTACGATACCATGAAAGTATTAGGAAAAGCGATCGCTAAAAGTTCTGACCGTGCTACTGTAGTCGAAACTTTAAATCGAGGAATCACCTTGCAGGGAAGCACCACGGATTTTAACATTTTTAATCAAGTTCCCCTAGTACGCGCTAATCGCGGCAATGAGGGGCCAAAGGGTTCTCAATATCAGTTCGATCCTATCTAAAATAGACAATGTGATGTCGAGGAGTAGAATCAAGTCTAATTTTATGAAGAATATCTTACCCATCCTAGCTTTATTAATGTCGGTGTCGGGAATTGCCGTGTCTTTGGGACGGGAGGAAGTCCGATGTCATCTCGGTTTAGAATCGGCAGCCTGTCCCCAGGAAGAACAAAAAACCAGGGAAGACACCCCCGCAACTACCCCCGCAACTACCCCAGAATCTCCCCGGATAGAAGAAACTCCCGCGGAAAGTACCCGTAATATCGAACCTTCCCCCGAAGTTTCCCCCTCTCCTGAAAGGGAAACCCCGGTGGAATTCACCCCCATCCCGGAAAAGAACCCCAGTCCAGAAGTACCCCCCGAAAATCCCCCCACCTCAGAAACCAAAGCGGTGGAAAAAACTCCAGATGCAGAACAAAGTCCCGATGTCAATCCATCTAAAGATGGAGAAACTGAAAGTATTCCATTAGAGGTTATTCCCCCCGGACAGTAAAATCGGACAAAATCAATTTCTGGTGGGGTAGGGTTGATTCATGAATCAACCCTACAGATCCCGGACAGTAAAATCGGACAAAATCAATTTCTGGCTGAGGATAGGAACTCATGCAAGAAGTAGTTATACTAAATCTGGTTATTAAAGACTGATTATTCATTCCCCTTTTTGCATGAGTGCATGAGTAGAAAACGGGTTTCTCGGAGAAACCCGTTTTCTGTGCGTTACTCAACGGATTTAGTATAACTACTTAATTTTTCTGCTGCTGTTGCTGATTAGGTAAAAACTATTTACTTTTAGTCAAAATTAATTAACTTCTAACCCCGGAATGCTTAACTGTTCGGTTTTTGGCTGTGTTTCCCCCAGATAATCCCCTTGCAACATATTAATTAAACAGCCACCAAGATGATAGGCCATATTAACGGGAACCGCGTTACCAATCTGTCGATATTGAGAGGTTAAATTACCGGTAAATTGCCAATCATCGGGAAAGGACTGCACTCGTGCATATTCTCTCACAGTCAAAGGACGAGTTTCTTGGGGATGACATCTTTCTGTTTGGGTTTGTGCCGGACTACAGGTAATAGTTAAAGCCGGTTCATCCCAAGATAATCTTTTAGCATATCCTGTCCGTCCGCCGTGATTTTTGAGACTATTTTTCATATATTCTTTTTGAATATCCATCGGCAAATTTCGCCAATTTCCTCCTGCGGGAACTAAGGACATAATCTCTTTTTTTCTTTCTTTATATTCTACTCCTGGAGAACTTGGACAATTCTCTAGAGCTTTTTTCAGAGAAATAGTATAGTTTTTATATTGGGGAAAAATAGGTTTAATATTTAGGTCTTGACGGGTGGCGATAATAATTAATCTTTCTCTTTTTTGGGGAACATCGAGAAATTGAGCCGATAAAACTTGATAAGCAGCATAATAACCGATTTCCTGTAAAGCTTCCAGCATTAATTGCAGGGTTTCTCCTTTTTTATTGCTTAATAATCCTCGAACATTTTCGGCCATAGCGATTTTAGGTTGCACTTCCTGTAAACAACGAGCAAATTCAAAAAATAAGCTCCCTCTCAAATCTTCTAATCCTTTTCCTAACCCAGCATAACTAAAAGGTTGGCAGGGAAAACCTCCAGCTACAATATCTATTTTGTCTCTAAAATCAGAAAATTTAAGCTTTTTTATGTCTTGATTTATAACATTCCATTGCGGTCGATTGAGTCTTAAAGTATTAACACAATCTTGGTTAATTTCCACCAGTAATTGGGTTTTTAGTCCCGCATTTTCTAAACCTAAAGCCATACCACCACAGCCAGCAAATAATTCGATAACCGTGTAATTAGTTGGCTCAACAGTTTGTAAAATTCTCAATTCTCTGGGGGATTGGTTATTTTTAAGATTGGTTAATTGCTCGAGATCAAATAACCAATCAACTTGATTGATTTTCTGACCTTTGATTAATTTTTTCTTTTGCCATGTTAGTATTTCTGCGGTAGTTACACCGAGAATATTAGCGGCTTTTTGTAGATTTACCTGAGTCATAACCAATAATTAGTAACCTATCTACCTCTCTATTATACATCAAAGTAGCTAAACTTAATAAACAACAATAAAGGCTGAACAAGGTTCAGCCTCCAGTATAAATTTTAACTCTTTCCTACTTACGTCCCGGAACTGTATATTTAAAATTCATCGGGCCGGTATAACCAGAAATCTCCGCTAATTTCTCTAATCTTTGGGTTCCCGAATATTCTTGACCCTTAATAATCCAAGTGGGGAAACCTTTAATTCCGGCATCGCGACAAGCTTGGGGATTACCATTAACCCCTTGGGGATCGCATTCGATATAAACCCTTTCTTTTTTGAGGATTTCTCCCGCTTCCTTACCAAATAACTGTTTTTGATCGTAACAGTGGGGACACCAAAAAGCCCCGTATTCTTTCGCACCAATTGCTTTTAAATGTTTAGCTAAGGCGATTTCTGCCTCTCCCGAAACCGTGGTTACTTCCCAACCGTAGGGAGGTGTAGCAGCTGTCATTGGCCGGGTAATTTCTTCTTTTCCTCCTGTCACCGTCGGGGAATTTACTCCCGCATAAACCGCTAAAGTTCCCACCAAAGTAACCATGGCCACCACAACCATCGGCAGTATAATTTGTCCTAAACCTTCCCATTCACGACCGACAATTGTGAGAATTAATAAAGTTAAAGCGAACAAAGCCGAAGTGATGCAGTAGGGACACAATTCCCTTAATTCCGTGGCTAGAATATACATTAAATAACCACTAAATACCGCCATCGCCGTCGCCCCCGCTAACAGCAATAACCAAGTATTATTTTCTAAACTTTTGCGGAGATTTTTCTGAGTTTCCCCATTAATAAATAGAGGAGTGAGGGCAAAAACCGCCATGGCAATATAGGCCAAAAAACCGAACAAACTCAAGGGCAGCCCGAACACCGTAGCGTAGGGACTATTAAGCACACCAGTACAACCAGCCCCATCACTAGCCCCGGCGGTACAGGCTGCAGCCCCTCCCGTCAGTTTGGTAATGGTTAAATAGCCGGTCAGAATCGCCCCCACGATCGAAACGCCCCCAATTAGGGGCCGGGAGTAGCGATGAATCCAAGGTACAGAACGACGACGCATAATATTATTTAGATTAAATTACAGCAGAATTCAGGAGTCAGGAGTCAGGAGTCAGGAGAGAAATCTAAATGTACTTTGTTGAAAGGAAAAATTCCCTAACCATATTGTGTTAATTAGGACGTTTTCAATTCCTAAAAACTTAGGATCGCTATCCCCTGAAACTATCCGCCATTCTAGCAAGGGGTTATGTGGACAGAGGCAAAGAAGGCAGCGAATTATCAATTTTTGCCTTTTGATCGTTGATCTGCCGGGCCGTTTCCACAAATTGCGACACCCGGATCGGATCCACTGGTTCAGTAATTTTGCCATGACGCTTGAGGGAACTAGCCACGATCACCCCATCGGCAGCCGGCAGCAACCGCCCAATATTGTCCAAATCAGCCCCGCTGCCGATAAAAACCGGTGTTCCCTTGGCCGCCGCCACTGCCAGTTCCAAATCCTCAAAACTAGGGGGGCTACCGGTGGACCAACCGGAGAGGATCACCCCGTCTGCTAGTCCCCGTTCGATCGTATCTTGCACTGCCGTAGTCAGATTAGGGGTTCCCAAGGGGCGGGCGTGTTTAACCAAAACATCCGCTAAAATTTTGACCTCAGACCCCAATTCGCGCCGATAACGCAGGAGTTCGTGGGCTTGACCCTCAATAATGCCCTGATCGGTGGCCATAACTCCCGTTAGCACATTAACTCGAATAAATTGGGCATTGACACAGGTAGCGATCGCTAAGGCACTATGGGCATCATTGCGGAGAACATTAAGACCAATCGGTAAGACCACCAGATTTTTAATGCGATCAACAATTAAAGTCATGGCACTAACCACGGCGGGATCCACCTGTTGCTTAGTAAAGGGGGCATCAAAAAAATTCTCGATAATCAAACCATCAACACCACCAGCAGCCAAAGCCGTCGCCTCCTGTTCAGCCCGCTCGATCACCGTCTTGAGACTACCACCCCAACGGGGGGAAGTGGGCAGGGGGGCGAGATGAACTACGCCAATAATCGGGTTTTTTGTCTTGAAAGTTGCAATTAAATTCACAGCGTCTACTACTCTTAGCGTCCCCAACCAGGCGCCGCTCACCCATTTTAACAGGGTGAAGGCCTACCCACGGTTCCACGGGGGGGAAATTATTTTAACTGCTAATGATTTTATCAAGTCCGGAATCCGTTAAAATGTCTTAACATTAGAGAAGTTTAGGATTTGGTTGATACTCGATCGCATGGGCAATAAGCCAACCATCGCCATCTCACACCTAGGCTGTGAGAAAAACCGGATCGACTCCGAGCATATGTTAGGACTGCTGGCCAAGGCCGGCTATCCCGTAGATAATGACGAGGAGTTGGCCGATTACGTTATCGTTAATACCTGTAGTTTCATTCAAGCAGCTAGAGAAGAATCCGTTCGCACCCTCGTGGAACTGGCGGAAGCTAATAAAAAAATTATTATCTCCGGCTGTATGGCCCAACATTTCCAAGATGAACTCCTGACGGAATTGCCGGAAGCCGTGGCCATTGTCGGCACGGGGGATTATCAGAAAATTGTCGAGATTGTCGAACGGGTAGAGACGGGAGAACGAGTCAAAGAAGTCAGCGCCGATCCCACCTTTATCGCCGACGAAAATCTGCCCCGTTATCGCACCACTACCGAAGGAGTCGCCTATCTGCGGGTGGCCGAAGGCTGCGACTATCGCTGTGCTTTCTGTATTATTCCCCACCTGCGCGGTGATCAAAGATCCCGCTCGATCGAGTCCATTGTGGCCGAAGCGCGACAATTAGCCAGCCAAGGAGTCCAAGAATTAATTCTCATTTCGCAAATAACAACCAATTATGGGTTAGACTTATATGGCGAACCCAAATTAGCGGAACTCTTGCGAGCGCTGGGAGAAGTCGATATACCTTGGATTCGCGTTCACTACGCTTATCCGACCGGGTTAACGCCAAAGGTTATCGAGGCGATCCGAGAGACCCCGAATGTTTTACCCTATCTAGACTTGCCGCTACAACATTCCCATCCCGACATCCTGCGGGCGATGAACCGTCCCTGGCAAGGACGAGTCAACGATGGCATTATCGAGCGGATCAAGCAAGCTATCCCGAACGCGGTTTTACGAACGACTTTTATCGTCGGTTTCCCCGGAGAAACCGAGGAACATTTCAGCCATCTGCTGGAATTTGTCAAGCGTCATGAGTTCGATCACGTCGGGGTGTTTACCTTCTCCGCCGAAGAAGGTACCGCCGCTTTTGACCTGCCCAATCCAGTGCCACAGGCAATTATGGACGAACGCCGCGAAAGGTTGATGTTAACTCAGCAACCAATCTCGGAGCGCAAAAATCAAGCTTATATAGGTCACACTGTCGATGTTCTCATCGAACAGGAAAACCCGGAAACAGGAGAATTAATCGGGCGCTCCGCTCGTTTTTCCCCGGAAGTGGATGGCTTGGTTTATGTGACAGGGGAGGCGATTCTAGGTGCGATCGTACAGGTCCGAATCACTGCGGCCGATACCTACGATCTCTACGGCGAAATAGTCTAATTTTTCCATTTTTCTTATTTAATTCCCACAAAACAACCCTTATGACCACTGGTTTCAACAATTTAGGTTTATCCGATAGCCGTCTTCAACACCTAGAAACGCTTGGATTCACCACCCCCACGGAAATTCAAACCAAAGCCATCCCTCTCCTTCTAGAAGGGCATGACATGGTAGGAATGTCACAAACGGGAACCGGCAAAACTGCCGCCTATTCCCTGCCTTTACTGGAACGCATGGACACCAAAAATCCTAACGTTCAAGCTTTAATCCTCACCCCCACCCGGGAATTAGCCCAACAGGTGGCCAGCGCCATCAAAGATTTCTCTGATGACCGTCGTCTCTTTATCCTGACAGTCTGTGGTGGTCAATCCATGGAACGTCAGATCCGCAGTCTGGAAAAAGGTGTCCAGATTGTGGTCGGGACTCCTGGCCGGGTAATTGATCTGCTCGATCGCAAAAAACTCCATCTCGAATCCCTAAACTGGGTAGTCCTCGATGAAGCGGACGAAATGCTCAGTATGGGTTTTATCGATGATGTTAAGAAAATTCTGCAAGCATCCCCCTCCACCCGTCAAACCGCCTGTTTCTCGGCAACTATGCCCCGGGAAATCCGCGATTTAATCGCTAATTTCTTGAAATCTCCCATTTCTGTGACGGTTTCTCAACCCCAGGCCGCTCCTGCTAAAATCGAGCAGAAAATTTATATGATCCCTCGCGGTTGGACGAAATTAAAAGTCCTGCAACCCCTGTTAGAGATCGAACCCCTAGAATCGGCGATTATTTTCGTCCGCACCAAGCAAACCGCGGCCGAATTAACCAGCAAACTGCAAGAAGCGGGGCAAACTGTGGATGAATACCACGGTAACTTAAGCCAAGTGCAACGGGAACGACTGGTGCAACGTTTCCGCGAGGGCAAAATTAAATTAGTGGTAGCTACGGATATTGCAGCCCGCGGTCTAGATGTGGAAAATCTCAGCCACGTTATTAACTATGATCTGCCGGATAATGCCGAAACCTATATTCACCGCATTGGCCGCACCGGCCGCGCTGGTAAAACGGGAACTGCTATATCTTTAGTAGAACCGATCGATCGGCGTTTATTACGTCAGATTGAACAGCGTTTGCGTCAACGTCTGGAATCTAGTCCCATTCCTAGTCGCACCGAAGTGGAAGCAAAACGCCTGGCCAAGCTGCAAAATCAGCTAAAAGAGGCTTTATCGGGGGAACGTATGGCTTCTTTCTTGCCTTTAGTGCGGGATTTAAGTGAAGAATACGATCCCCAAGCGATTGCGGCGGCTGCCCTGCAAATGATCTACGATCAAAATTGTCCCCAGTGGATGAAAACCGATTGGGAAGTTCCCGCACCGACGAGCAGTAAACCGGTGATTAATAAAACTCCCCGCAGTGGTGGTAGTAAGTACCCCTCTAAGTCGAATAACCGTCCTTCCCTGGACAAAAAAATCGTCTTTCAGGAACGTTAATTTTTAGTTCTTGAATAGATAACTTTAAGAGTTGATAGACCGTTTTGGTTCTATCAACTTTTTTTTGTCAGGTAATTTCCCAGTACGTCGTCGAAAGCATTCTACATAATTTTATAGCTAAACTTTCGATAATTGATTCTAATCAAGTATTTGGGCTTTTTTTGACATTTTTGCTGATAATTACTATATAATTGTCTTAAATGAATAAATTTGAACATTTAATATGTCGAGTTCGTCAGAACCTTATCGTGGGAGGGTACAAGCTCAAGGAGACGATATCCAGCAAGAGGGTGGATACAGTTGTTCTTGGGCAAGAAAAAATCCTGTTACTGCTAAAGAAGGATTATCATTTCTTGCTAATATTAAAGGGCAATGCAGCGAATGTCAACGAGAGGAACGGAAACAAGCGTTTAGAAAAGCTGAACGCTTTGTTACAAATGCTAGTGAGCAAGGTGGTGTCACTCCAGAGGCACAACCGCACCCATTTCAGGATTCTAAACGTAAAACTAAAAACGCCCGTGTAGATATTGAAATTCGCAGTGGTCTTACCTTTATCCCTTCGCCCCAAACAGAATGACAACGATGCTTAGAAGAGTGCAACAATTTTTAGACTCTGGCGATAGTGATAACGCTAGAGAAGAAATTGATAGAGCTTTCGGCAATCTGAGAAGGGTGGATAGTCATGTTAGAGAGTTTGCAGATCTGTTGGCACTGGGATCGATCAAAGCTTCAGAAATCGGCTTAGGGGTATTGGGACGTAAGCTTCTACAGAATGACAGCGAGATTAACAATGAGGTTGTTTGGTTATTTATTGCGTCAATTTTATCTCGCAATAGTATTCCCCCTGATAGTCCATCTAGAATCAGCCTACTTGTTCTTACCGCTTCTGTCAATAGTTGGGAATTACCAATTTTTGCGCTTCTTGCCCCTGCCCTCGACGCTTTTTTTAAAGTTAGTCTTGCGGACGGAACCCCTTTAATTGCCGAACAAACTTTTGATTTTTTGGCCACTTGGGGAAGAATTTATGCGAAAGCACCTCATGTCAAAACGCAGCTTCAAGAACTTCAATCTCTTAGTAATAATCTATTAGAGCAAGTAGATGACTCAGAGTTAAAAGCTGAATGGTCAGAGGGAATTAATATATTTTTTGAAGAAGCCAGGACAACCAAATATTCAGATAGTAATGTTTTTTCTGCTGGTGAAGAATTAATTAAAAAAATTTATAATACTCAAAGTTTACAGCGCAATACAGAAGATAAGAATTTGGCAGAGACAAAAGACAAGTTACTCCGATTAGTCACTTCGTCTCTTGCCACTATTGGAACAGTTCTTGATAGTGATGGAGTCATACTAAATCCGGTTATTAAAAACTGATTATTTATTTCCCCTTTTGTCTCTTGCATGAGTGCCTGTTCTGATATGTAGCGCATACTCAACGGATTTAGTATTAACCCTATATACTTTTGACTTTTTTATACTGTTCTGTCACGGCGGCATTTAATAGATCATCTTTAAAATTTCTGATTAATTCAATTACTAAATTATAAATACTGATGTATTCTTCATAATCGATAGTTAAATACTTGCCATGAGCAATTTTATTTCTTTGGGTGAGAAGTTGTTCATCAATAGCTTTCTGCCGAAGTTGATAATCACTATCATCAATTCCTAGAATAGTACAGATATCAGTGAAAACTTCAAAATTGAGATTAGATTTGGTGTTAATAATATTTTCGTGGGGTATAGAAGCTGTATTTTCTAGGTTATCAAGTAAATTTTTGATCATCTCTTTTTGTAACTTAAATTTATTGGTTTTTATTAACTCATTTATAGATTTTCTAGAACTAAGGGCAACGAAACAGTAATCCAGTTCATGATAATTTAATTTTTTTAAGGAAACAAACTGCAAATAACATTCTGCTGCATATTTAATAAAACCTTCCCAATGGGCATAGAGAGTGGTTATTCCGGCTCTAATTAATACATCTTGCTCAGTTCCTTTTTGTGGAGAAATTTTATTTTTTAAAATACTAAGTTCTTTAATTCGCCATGCCATATCTTCATCTAAGTTTTTCTGGAGAATTTCGATAGTTCTATTATCTTTACTCATTACTTTTTAAAATATTTTTTGCCAAATTCAATCATTTTGAGCATTCTAGTTCTAGCTCTCGATCCCGTACCGATGTTATAAATAAAGTCAGATTCTGACCACATTTCCTGAATTTTTGTTCTTAGCAGTTCAATATCTTGAGTAGAGTAATCATCAATATTTTCTCGTAATCCTGTGGTGATCGCTTCATAAGCAGAATCGAGAAATTTACCCTTAAATCTTGTTCCATCATATTTGGTAAAAGTATCTTCATTCGTCGCTTGATCAAGCAATAAAAACATTTTAGCGAATTTTTCTTGCTCTAACACACGATCAAAAGTGGTGGAATTGCATAATTCTATCAGATAGTCAGTCAAATATTCATTAACCTCTTTTTTGTTCAATGATTTTGGATCAAATGTGGGAGAAGACAGGGCAAAATATTTAAGAATTAGTTCCAAGTCGTAGCGTTCTTGTCTTAATCGCTCGGATAGGGAAATACAATTTTTAAAGTTCTCATTTTCTGCCAAGTCTTCTAACCACTTATATAGGCTTTTATCTAGCATAATCAAAAGACAATTACGCACCTCTTGATAAGATAAAAAAGAGCCACCGGTATTTAAACGATCAAAAACTTCAAACTTAGCATTTTTATCCGATTCTTTTTGGATAATCTGAACCTGTATTTTCGCTCTTTTGAAATCTATTTTTAGAGATGGGGGCAAATTATACTCTCCTTCCTCTGCACCTTCCCACATAACTCCGTTTAAGCTAGGTAATAACTTAGTACCTTGAAGCACCAGTTTTGGTTTTTTCTTAGTTTCATCGTCCTCATCTCTTAAATCGCCAACAAATTCCAAAATTGTTGAAATCCTTTGTAATCCATCCACCAATTCCCAAACACTATCTTCTTCTCTCTGATAGACAAAAATAGAGGGAATAGGAATTCCTAATAGTATCGATTCTATGAATCGGCTTTTTTGGGCTATTGTCCAACGAAAATATCTTTGAAAATCTGGATTAATTGTCATTTCTTTGTTATTATAAAGACTAATAATCTCTCCGATTGACATAGGATAGTTATCGGTACGAAATTCTTTAGTTTTTGCCTTAACTTCTTCTAATAAATTCATCTTATAGCAGTTATCTTAATGGTGAAGTACAAAGTTTTCGTTTTGGGGAGCCGGTCGTCAGGATTCGATACCAAATTAGGTTACACTTCATCTTTAGGAACAAAGCTGTAATTTTTCTATACTCAGTATAATCTCTCTATTCTACTTTTATACCATCAATGATGACTGAATGTGCCAATTCAAAAATGAAACGCGTCAACCTCAAGAGTTGACAGAAAAAGGCTCATCCCCGCAATTGGCACAAACATCAATTTTCAGGTGGCTAATCTGCAAAGACGCGATTTATCGAAAATTTGGGTTAAAACCCCGTCCTTTTAGGACGGCTTTAAGCTACAATGGAAAAAGCGATAACCAAGCTAAAAACTGAACCTTGACAACAGATAGTAGGGGGTTTTGTTCAGAAAAGAATTCAAATTCGGCCTT
>NZ_JADBVE010000073.1:0-2657 GCF_020245285.1 Microcystis sp. M31BS1 | reverse complement strand
GGGGTTATAAGGGATGGAACCCTTATAGAGAAAGGCATTTAGCGATTTTTGTCAATTGTTTTTGCTCTAGAGCGAACTAATCAATTAAGTCTCTTGCCAGATAAGGATTTAGTCGATTTATGCCCCCCTATCGAACCATAATAAGTAACGAAGAGCCATATAACTTTTATCTGACTGATAACTGATAACTGATAACTGATAACTGATAACTGATAACTGATAACTGATGACTGATAACTGATAACTGATAACTGATAACTGATGACTGATAACTGATGACTGATGACTGATGACTGATAACTGATAACTGATTAAAGACAGTTTTGCTGCCAGAGTAGTTCTTTTTCGATTCCCTGTTTTTCTCCGGGGGGGACAGTCCTTTCCCGCATGATATAAAGTTGCAGGGATTTAATCTGTTGATCCCTACCGTGCTGCTGATTCCAGTTTTGACAGAGATACTGACCAAACTCTCCATAAACTGACCGACCGATAGCTCGATTAAGATTAATAAAATATACTCGCCACTGCATGGTTTTATACAAACGATTGCGATCGCTTTCGGTGGGTTTATCCCAAATTACTGGCTGTCCTTCTCTAAATATATCTACCGTGGAACCATCGGCTAATTGACTGACTGCCACAAACCAAGCATCATCCCGAGGCGGACTAGGGGAGAAAATAGTCCAATACTGGTCTAAACGAGTTATTCTTGCCAGAATATCAATTGTATTAAAAGTACGACGGGTGAGCAAGCGATCGAGGGACTGAATTAAAGGTGTATTTAAATCGCCTCTAATGGCCGATTGCCGGACAAAACTGCGTAAATTCCAGATACTGGTCAACAAGAAGAAGAAAATTACCAAAATATTTAAAGGTAAAGAGGATTTAATCGTCAGGGGACGAAACTTGAGAGGTTTGGTGAAATTGCCCATAAAACGACGATGGGAGGCAATCCACTCATAAATTCTCGTTCCCAGGGACATAAGGGGCGGTAAACGCAAAATTGGTGCTAAAAACCAGAAAATTGGCGAAAGACTGACAATATAAACCAATGCTGACCATTTAAACTGACGTTTTCCCTGCCAATCTTCCACCACCCAAGAATTTTGGGCCACCATATCCTCGTATATTGAGGGGTTATCCTGAGCGACTAACAGGGGAGTGCCGGGTAAAATGAGAAACGTGCGGAGAAGATGAACAACTTTCTTGCAAAATCCACAATCTCGATCATAATTAATCCTTAAACCTTCTCTTTCTGGGTTTATTATCCGTTTTTGTCCCCAATCCCAGACAAGACTAGGTATGATGGGCAACCAATGGGTAACACTCAAGAAAGGGAAAACCCCTAAATGTAGAATCAGTGCAAAAACCGTATGCAAGAAAATAAAGGAAACTACGGCGATTATTTTAAATAAACTATTGCGAAAGGGAACAAACATCAATAGCGGACCGAACCATTCAAAGCCTAGGGCTGAAATTGTCAGGAATTTGAGGAATTGCTGCGGTAAAGTCAGTAAAAAACTCCCGAAAGCGGTAGCGTATTGATCGTAACTAAGAGAGTAATAAACGGCTGTACCGTCGGGCCACCAAGTCTCACTTTTGAGTTTAAAAACCACTGACCACATATAGATATAACACACCTGTATCATAAAAGCCACCGTGGCAGCCGAAACTACGCGCTTGGGTAGGGGGTTGGGATTGGTGTTTAAGGCACTTTCCACGGAATAACAGGCACCGAGGGGTAAAAACATCGCCCAGAATAATACTGCCCGGATTACGTCATCGGCGGCAAATAGTAACAGGGGGTTGCGATGATGTAAAGAGACGATTAGCGCCCAAGTGGCGATCGTGGCTAAACGGGTATGATAGCCAATTAAAAGCAATAATGCGATCGCTATAGCGACAATAAACAGGATACTCTGCACCAGTACCGAGTCACTGAGAGCAAAAATCGACCAGTAAAAAGGACTAGCAGAAACTTTCGATAAGCTTCCTAGGGGTAAAACCCCTAATTCGCTGTAATGGGCAGTTACTTGGCTAAAACGAACTGATAAATCCACTAAAACCACTAACGCCAAGGCAATGCGAAATAAAGCTAGCGATCGCAGGTCAAACCCGAAAATCTCTGCCAGTCTTTGTCTAAATGATTTTGTCATTATCGCCATAGGATGATGATTCCCTCCACTTCTTCAATAAACCTACTTTTTGACTCTCCCCCGCTAACCGCTCGCACGGTGTAGCGGGGGATTCTTGGTTGATCTGCTCTTGACTAGATCAAACAGGTTTAACTGAACGATCCCCGTTAGATCGCCTCCGCAAGCGTTTTCTAACAGGGTCAGTCCGACCGCGTTTTTTCCTCGGTTCTCGATTACCTTCGCCGATGCCGTATCTCTCGGTTCGATGTGACCACAAGAATCGCATCGGTGAACTCTTTCCGATAACGACTTTTTACCAGTGAACGCGCCACAATTAGGACACTCTTGCGAAGTTCCGTTTTTATCAACCTTAAGATAATATCGCCAATTCAAAAATGAAACGCATCAACCTCAAGAGTTGACAAAGAAAGGCTCATCAGGTACTGTCTGATCATTAACAAAAACAAATCAGACCCAAAAACGAAGCCCCCAACATCTTAACATAGAACAAAGAAACTTGCT
>NZ_JADBVE010000072.1:0-9657 GCF_020245285.1 Microcystis sp. M31BS1 | reverse complement strand
ATGACAAACCCCGTGTAGTTGAGGAGCGGAATGACGAGAAATTGTCACGTTCCGTTTTGTAGAGCAGTAGGAGAGGCGACTCTCTTACTGACTTTAATTATCAAGGTCGCCGGTGGGCAATCGGAGACCTCAAAAAACGGACGCAGAGGAAGGTGTAAGACTTCTGTTAAAGAAGCAGCATCCCGTGAAGCGTCAACCCAACCGAAGATCGTTCAATTAAGTTTGTTTGATCTGTAGGGAATCACCGTCCGTTTGCGGCGGTGAGGATGTCAACCGAACTTTCCTCAACTATTTCCTCAGCCAAGAATTGGAAACGGAATTGGCCCTGGAAAAAGAGCGATCGCAACTAGCAGACCAGGACAATCTCAGGGATGTTTAATGCCAAAAAAAGCTGAGTTGACAATCACCTGACACTAAACCCTGATAAGTTGTTGACTATTGAGGGTATGCTAAAAAACTTTTTGCCGCAAACCCTAGATAGTCAACAGCTTATTACTTTCGATCGCCCACTGGGTTAATTCCGTGCGATTATGAAGACCGGTTTTATGGAGCATATTCGACACATGACTTTCGATTGTCCGTTGACTAACATTGAGTTTTGTTGCGATTTCCCGATTAGCCAGTCCCTGGGCGACCAATTGTACTACTTTTAACTCCGTTGGGGTTAATTCCACATTACCCGGAACCTGAACAGGGGTGACATCCGGGGAATGAATGCGGGTGCTGCGTTTCAGCAACCGGCCCGCTTGTTTGAGGGAAGACTCCACCCGGGCCACTAATTCTTCCGGTTCAAAGGGTTTGACTATATAGACAGCGGCCCCGGTGATTAAACCTGTCACCTTGTCCTGACTTTGATCCTTAGGGGAGAGAAAAATCACGGGAAGACCACTAAAACGACTGTCCCGACGAATTGTTTCGAGGAAGGCATAACCATCCATTTCCGGCATGATCAGATCACAGATAATGATATCGGGCATTTCCCTTGCTTTAGCCGCATTTGCCCCGCGTTCGAGGATTGCTAGGGCCTCCCGACCGTTTTCTGCGGTTATCACCCTATAACCACGAAACTCTAGATAATCCTTCACCAAAAGTATTAAATTTGGGTCATCGTCGATTAATAAAAGTTGTTTATTGTCTTTGTTGGTCTCTTTCATCGCTATTTTTCTGGGCTGCAGGGTTGGGGGAATGGAGACGGACAAAGGATTGACAGGCACTCATGCAACAGGTAGTTAGATATGTGTAGTTAATTAGGGTTTCAGCTAGTTTTAACGCTGTTTTCCTCTATTGTTTCGGGTTCTTCTCTGGAACAGTTCAGGGAGATTGCTGGTAAATCGTGGCAAAGGAAAGCATATTCGGTGACGATTTGATTACCGATTAGGTGTTCTTGGATAATTCTTTCGATCGCTTCCTTGTTTACCCTTCCATACCAGACTCCTTCCGGGTACACTAATAAAATCGGGCCTTGGCTACAAACCCGCAAACAGTTGGCTTTAGTGCGAAAAATACAACCTAGACGGTCGGCCCTAGGGCGATCGAGTTGTAATTCACTTAACCGCTTCTTTAAATAATCCCACACTTCTAACCCTTCTTCCTTGTCACAGCATTTTGGCTTAGTTTGATCGCAGCAGAGAAATAGATGACGCTGGATCTGGGCCAGTCCCAACTTAGCCACATTTTCCCCCAAGATATCTCTAGTGTCCGCTTCTTCCATAAATTTTTTTTATCAACTAAACTCTTGACATTGAACAGAAAATGTGCATGGCCGACTAAAATTTCGGTTTGAGGATGTAACGATAGATAAGATAAACGATAGCGGCAAGGATTAAAGCGCTTAAAACTGCGCTGACTAGGCGTAAAATCGCCGTTAAAATCGAAAGAGCCACAAAAACCCCCGCCACTGCCACGACTACCTGTGCCGGTGTGGACAGGCTGCCGTACCAAGTTTTCACTTTTTCGAGAGTGGCAGCGAAACTAACCGGGGTAGCAACGGGGGGAAAATCGTCGGTTTCGATTTCCACTTCCACTTCCTCTGGGGTATATTTATTATCGAACGGTTCGGGAGACTGCATAAACACTCAAGCTACTTAACACTTCATCCCTATTTTATCGGTGATTGGGGTTGATGGGGGTTGAGGCCAGATCAATGTAACAATGAGTTTATCAATAGCTAAACGACCGGAATCTATGAGCCTATCGACTCCCACCGTTACCGCCATCAATTATCCTGATGCTACCATCACTAGGGCCGAACGCGCCCTCTGTTGTTCTCCTTTCCGTGTCACCCTATTCGCCGCTATGTTGGAGCAAAGTGTATCACTTTTAAGCATTCCGGGTGCTGGGGGTTTAGAAAAAGGTTATACTTCCAGACTGCTGACGGAAGCAGCAGCGGAAAGTTATCTTCTCTGGTTGATTAAAGTGGGAATTTTGCGGCGCGAAGTAGATGGACAGGGGATAACCGATAGTTTTCGTCTCACTCCTTTGGGGAGGAAATTAATAGAAAAATGGCAACCCCAAGGGGACTTTTTCCCTAAACCCACTTTCTGGCAAAGATTTTTTAATACTCTGCAACGTTGGTTTTCTTTTTAATGCTGTTGGGAGTCAGTTATCAGTTATCAGTTATCAGTTATCAGTTATCAGTTATCAGTTATCAGTTATCAGTTATCAGTTATCAGTTATCAGTTATCAGTTATCAGTTATCAGTTATCAGTTAACTGAAAATACTCAATAAAAAAACTAGATGAAAGCAATTATGGTAGTGGGGACAACATCCCACGCGGGTAAATCTTTTTTAACTGCGGCTTTATGTCGTTTATTCAACCGGAAAGGTTGGCAGGTAACACCCTTTAAAGGTCAGAATATGGCCCTTAATGCCTATGTTACCGCCGGAGGGGAAGAAATGGGTCACGCCCAGGCGGTGCAAGCATGGGCCGCGGGGACAATTCCCCGGGTAGAAATGAACCCAATTTTATTAAAACCCCAGGGAAATATGACCTCTCAGGTGATTATTAAAGGTAAGGCTGTTGGTGTCACTACGGCAGCGGATTATTATCAGAATTATTTTGACCAAGGTTGGCAAGCAATTAAAGAATCTTTAGCTAAATTATCGGCAGAATTTGATCTAGTTGTCTGTGAAGGTGCGGGAAGTCCGGCGGAAATAAATCTCAAACATCGCGATTTAACTAATATGCGGGTGGCTAAATATCTCGATGCCGCTACTATTTTAGTGGTGGATATTGATCGCGGGGGGGCTTTTGCTCACGTCGTCGGTACGTTAGAATTATTAGAACCGGAGGAAAGAGCTTTAATTAAAGGTATTGTGATCAATAAATTTCGCGGACAAAAATCTCTCTTAGATTCAGGGATTACTTGGCTAGAAGATTATACAAAAATTCCCGTGTTGGGAGTTCTTCCCTATAGTGATATCTTTTTAAGTGCCGAGGATTCTCTTAGTTTACTCGATCGCCCCGCCCAAAAACCTAAAGCTGAACTAAATATCATTGTCATTCGTCTGCCTCATATCGCTAATTTTACTGATTTTGACCCTCTCTGTGGTGAAGCAACGGTTAATGTCCGTTATCTAGAATTACAGGAATCTTTAGGTGATCCCGATGGGGTAATTATCCCTGGCTCTAAAACCACTGTTGCTGATTTAATTGCTCTTAATCAAAGTGGTATGGCTAATCAATTACAAGCCTATCACCAAAGGGGAGGTATTATCTTTGGCATCTGTGGTGGTTTGCAAATGTTAGGGCGATTAATCCTGGATCCTGACCATCGAGAAGGTCCCGACAGTGAGGCAGCTGGCTTAAATTTACTGCCGTTAAAAACGGTAATTACTGACGAAAAAATTACCCGTCAACGACAAGTTTTATCCAATTATCCCCAAGGGGGTTTACCAGTAACAGGATACGAAATTCACCAGGGAATAAGCGAATGGGAAAGTGAATCAGGTTATCAAAAAATGTTCGAGGAAGATGCTAGTCTAGGAATTGTCAATGATTCTCTGTCAATTTGGGGCTGTTATTTACATGGTATCTTTGATAATGGTTCTTGGCGAAGAACTTGGTTAAATCATCTACGTCAGCGTCGCGGTTTATTATCTTTGCCTACGGGAATTGCTAACTATAGTGAACAAAGAGAAATAACCCTCGATACTATGGCTAATTTATTGGAAGAACATTTAAATCTTACACCTATTTTTGCTCATTTGTAAGGAAAAATTATGACTATTTCAGTGCGTTTTTTACCCGATGATATCATCATAGAAGCGGAAACTGGAGAACTATTATTAGATGTAGCCAAAAAAGCGGGAATTGACATTCCTACTGGCTGTTTAATGGGTTCCTGTCACGCTTGTGAAGTAGAATTAGATGATGGTACTCAAATTTGTAGTTGTATTACTGGTATCCCCAGCGATCGAGATTCTTTAACTGTTCATTTATACTCCGATCCGCTTTGGTAGTTGCTCCCTCGGATTTAGTCAAACTTGGGAATAATCCAAGCTGCTATAATAGCCAATAAAACAACAATTTCTAAGACTTTATATAAGTTAAGAGATTGTAGCCACTGAAAACTATTGGCTAGACGCAAACTTAACCCCCATTGACGTAATTGAGATAACCATAATTTCGGGCTATCTTGTTCACGAAAACCCCATTTAAGGATAGACAATAACAGGGGAACTCCCCCCACTTTAGCAGTCATGAGCAGGTGCAGCACCAGACATACTGCCATAATTAACCAACTGAGCAAATGGGCATAATACCAAAAGTGATTTAATTCCCCTTCTGGTAGCCATTTGGAATCCATCATCCGGCCACTATACAAAGCAAAAGTTAGGGCAAAAAGAGTCAAAGTATTGACTAAACGATGGAGACTATACCACCAAATCGGCTTACCAAATTGGGTTAATTTGTTAAGAGAATCACTTTGAATTAATCTTTTGTTGCCCCGACGAAAAGCATAGATAGCAAAAACGGGAAAGATAATCAGAGTATAGAGGCCAAAAGTGCCATGAATACTTTCAATTTCTTGATATTCTGGTAAGGGCAGTTTTAACCAACGACCGTCAAAAGTATCATAGGTCCAATAGGCCGTAACCATGGCGGCAATGAGGGCAATTCCCGTGAATCCGTGCAGAATTCGCAGTAAAAGAGGTTGATAAGGTTGATTAGTTTTCATGAACTCGATCGATACAATAGGGTATGTAAACTTGCCCAGATACTATGTTAACTAATCCTTGGCTCGTCGCTATTCTTCTCAATACCGTCCTCCTCGGAATCGCTGCAATTGCGCCAAAAAAGCTCTTAACTCGGATGGGTTATCTCCATGCTTGGGTTCTAGGGGTAATTGTCTGGGGAAGCTTGGAATGGCGCGGTTATCTAATTGTTTTATTCTATTTCCTCGTCGGTTCTACTGTCACCCGCATCGGTTTAGCGCGCAAGGAAGCGGAGGGAATTGCCGAAAAAAGAGCGGGGGTACGCGGTCCAGAAAATGTCTGGGGTTCCGCTTTAGCGGGGGCAATTTGCGCTATCCTAAGTCTTTTTGCCGCTTCTCCCTGGGATTGCCTCTTAATACTCGCTTATGTGGCTAGTTTTAGCACCAAATTAGCCGATACTACTGCCAGTGAGGTGGGTAAAGCTTACGGTAAAACTACTTATCTAATCACTAATTTTAAATCCGTCCCCCGGGGAACAGAAGGTGCTGTTAGTTTGGAAGGAACGCTCGCTGGTTTGCTGGCAGCCACGGCGATTTCCCTGTTAGCATGGGCTATCGGTGCGATCGATCTTATCGGTGTGTTATGGTGTGTAATTGCGGCATTTATCGCCACCAATATCGAAAGTCTCATCGGCGCTACCCTACAAACCCGCTTTCTGTGGTTAACTAATGAATTGGTCAATGTGATCAATACGGTTATCGGTGCGATCGTGGCTATACTGTTAAGCTTGCTCTGGTCTTTCCGCTAAAATTAAGTGACTAAAAAAATTTTTCAGAGAATATCTATGCTAAAGTGGCGTTTTTGTGCATTGTCCCTGCTTTTACTGCTAATTACTGCCTGTGGGACGGAAAATCAATCTAATTCTAGTTCTAACACCGCAAGTAGTCCCGATGCTGGCCGCTTGCAAACGGTGAAAAATCGCGGTAAGTTAATTTGTGGCATTAACGGAGAAGTGTCGGGGTTCAGCTTTGTTAATGAAAAAGGCGAATATTCGGGCTTAGATGTGCAAATTTGCCGAGCTATCGCTGCGGCTCTCTTTGATGATCCCTCTAAAGTCGAATATCGTAAACTTAGCCCCCAAGAGAGATTTACTGCCGTACAGACGGGAGAAGTGGATATCCTCAGTCGCAACACCACCTGGACGATTAACCGGGATACCGCCCTGGGGATGGAGTTTATCACCCCGGTTTTCTATGATGGTCAGGGAATTATGGCCACGAAAGCCAGTAATATTAAGAAATTAGAAGATTTAAGCGGAAAGTCCATTTGTGTGCTGTCGGGAACCACCACGGAACAAAATCTGGCCGATGCCATGGCAAAAGCGGCAGTTCAAGGTTATAAACCGATCGTTTCCGATGATGTGGAGGCCTTATATACAGCTTATCAGGCGGGGCGTTGTCAGGCTGTCACTTCCGATCGCTCCCAATTGGTGGCCCGGCGCTCGGTTTTTCCCCGACCGCAGGATCATCAATTATTAGAAGTGGTAATATCGAAGGAACCCTTGGCCCCAGCCGTGGCCGATGGTGATCCCGCTTGGTCGAATGCCGTCCGCTCGATCGTTTTTAGTTTAATTCAAGGGGAAGAATTTGGGATTAACTCCCAAAATATTGCCACTTTTGCCGATAGTAAAGACCCCAGTATTCGGCGTTTTTTGGGTATCGATGAGAAATTAGGCGAAGATATGGGTTTACCCAATGATTTTGCCCAAAGAGTCTTAAAACAGGTGGGTAATTACGGTGAAATTTATGAGCGTGAAATCGGTAAACCCCTACAACTCGATCGAGGTTTAAATAATCTTTGGACAAAGGGGGGTTTATTGTATTCTCCTCCTTTTCGTTAGTTTTAAGATTGTGTTTCCTGACGGGGAATATAGACCCCTATGGCCGCTGGAATAACTCGAAATATGGCGGGAGTAGTGCTAGTAATTTCGCCATCGGTGTTGATACTATGGGGTTTACGAGTCTCAATTTGAATTTCTTTGCCGTTAAGAGTTCTCACCCAAGATAATAAACCCTGTTGTCCTCGTGGTAATGTCCATAAAAGCGGGAAAATTTGCCACCAGTGTTCAATTTCTAGGCTATATAAATCTAACCTTTGATCGTCGATTTGGGCATCATGAGCGATCGGCATTCCTCCCCCATAATAACGACCATTTCCGATCGCTATTTGTAGGGTTTTAACTTTGATATTTTGGCCATCAATACCGATCATAGCGGTAAAAGGACGAGTTTTACTTAATACCTGTAAAGCTGTCCAAGCGTAGGCCAAAATCCCCAAACGTCGCTTTAAACCCTTGTTCAGTTTTTGGGTAATTTTCACACTTAATCCTAAACTAGCCACGTTGAAAAAGTATTTATTATTTACCCAACCTAGATCGATATATTTTAAATTACCTTCCGCAATAATTCGACAGGCTTCGGCAATAGAATTCGGTATCCCTAAAGTCCGGGCTAAATCATTAGCCGTTCCCAGAGGTATAATGCCTAAAGGCAGTTGAGTTTCTACCAACATATCCGCCATAGCATTAAGAGTCCCATCGCCACCACCGACAATAACTAAATCAATACTAGAGCGATATTTTTCCAGCAAAAAAGGTATATCTTCTACCTTTTTCAAAGGGACGCTGATAATTTCAAAATCCCAATTATTGAGCAGATCAACAGTTTGAGCAAAGTTTTCTTTACCCTTGCGCGAGTGACGATTGATTAGTAGTAAAGCTCTTTTAGTCATAGGTAAGTTTCTCAGCAGTGCAGGGATAAAGGTTATGTAATTAGGAGTTGCTGAATAAATGTGAAATATAGACGAGGTAAGGGTTTTAGTGGCTGGTTTTGCGAAACAGGTGCAAGTCCTTTAGGGGCGAAGCATTCGGGCATAACCTATCGCTGAAACCGTAGATTTTCTATCCGAATCCTTCGCCCTTATTTTTTCAGCAAACCCTAATTAAATCAGAAAAAATATCAGGTGATTGTCAATAATTTAGCCCCATTGATCACTAAATTTTAGTTAATAGCCCTTTCTTCGAGAAAATGTTCTACCATTGCCTCTAGGTATGATAGCAAATTCAGACCCTTCAAGGCCATGAAACGAAGATAATGGCAGACAATTACTTGATTTTACTGATAACGGGCGTTTTTTCGGGCTTATTAGCGGGTTTATTCGGTATTGGGGGTGGCACTATCTCCGTGGCGATCCTGTTAAATTTGGGCCACAGTTACGGGGAATCGGTGGCTACCAGCAGTTTAGCGATCGTTTTCACTTCCCTAGGAGGTACGCTCCAAAATTGGCGATTAGGTTCCCTCAAATGGCAGCGAGTTCTCCTCTTAGGTTTACCCGGGATTTTTACGGCATTTATCGGGGTCTATCTGGTCAAATATAGCCCCAAACACCTCCTAGAAGCGGCTTTTGGTTGTTTTTTACTGCTCAATATCTATTTAACCAATCTCAAGCAAAATTTAAGCCAAAAAGAGCCAGTTTCTGCCATTAGATTGAATCCTAATCTAGCCTGTCTGCTAACCGGAGGAATCGCTGGATTTCTAGCCGGTATTTTCGGAATTGGCGGTGGGGCGATCATGGTGCCACTACAAATGATTTTTTTGGCAGAAAAGATCAAAATCGCCATTGTCACCAGTTTAGGTGTGGTTTTACTCAATTCGATCGCCGCCTGTTTCGCTCATGCCCAAGCCAGTTATATTCTTTATCTACAAGGGATTATTTTAGGTATCGGTGGTTCCCTAGGTGTACAAGTAACCACTCGTTTTTTACCGAAATTACCGGATCGATTGGTGCGGATTACTTTTTATATTTTTCTGCTACTGATGGCCATTTATTTCTTCATCCGCGCTTGCTCTTAGACCGCATCAACGGACTCGTTAAATCTCAACTTTCTAACCTTTCTAGTCTCTCCCTGATTGGCTTTTTCCGTGTTCATCAATAAAAAACGGAGAATACTTGACAAATTCGGGGGGGGAGAATAAAGGAGACATAATTTTAGATGCCTATTGTGGGTGTGGAACGACTCCATCAAGTGGTTATTTATCTAAGGAAAAGTGACTCCCCCAAAGTCCGACAGAATGATTATAAACAAGGGAAAACCTCTCATCAATTTGAAGTGATTAGACTCTGGGAACAACCCTCGGAACCCCTATTAAAGGCTCCCGGACTGTTTCCTTTTGCCATACTTGCTCAAGCTGAGAAACAAGAAAACTTACTGCGGCAAATTGCCCAAGAAATCGAGCAAATCAGCGATAGTCGAGAACAAAGTAATCTGGCTGCATCTACCGCAATTCTAGCCGGGTTAGTATTATACTTTGCACGGCTACAACTTGCATTTTTTACTCAAGGACAATAATATAGTTTAAGAGTCATAATTAGAAGCAAAGCACTCATTAAAAACATGATTAACCTAGAATTCACGGAAGAAGAAAAGAACTCACTGTATT
>NZ_JADBVE010000071.1:0-9868 GCF_020245285.1 Microcystis sp. M31BS1 | reverse complement strand
GAACCCTTATAGAGAAAGGCACTTAGCGATTTTTGTCAATTGTTTTTGCTCTAGAGCCAACTAATCAATTAAGTCTCTTACCAGATAAGGATTTAGTCGATTTATGCCCCCCTATCGAACCATACCAAGTAACGAAGAACCAAAAATATTTACCCGCACTTATTCCTACTCTAACAGGTATTATTGTAGGATATTTGATGTGTCCTCCGCAAGTTGCGGAAATTTTATCGGCTATCGTTGCTGTTTATATTATAGATCAGGGACTGGATAAATTTTGTCAAAATTGTTCTGATTCTTAAATCAAAGTGATCCCCCCCAACCCCCCTTAAAAAGGGGGGAGAATACCTCAACTTAATTGTATTCTCAAGGAACAATAGATTAAACCCCTGTAGCGATAAATGCCGTCCAATAATAGGGATTAGCAAAGGGATAGGGTTCACGTTTAACCGCAGCTTCTAATAAGTCTTGGAATTTTCTTCTATCCCGTTTATTCTCAAAAACTCGATCGAGTAATTGCTGGAATTTTTGATTATCTTTAATTCTGGCTAATTTTTTACTGTTCAATGTTTTTAACCAAGTTTGAGTATGATTTAAAACAATAGCGATACTTCCTTCATCTCGGATAGAAATTCGTTTAAGACTGTGATAAAATTTAGTCATAAATAAGGTTGTTGCTAGGGGATCTACTGTCCAAAGGGTACTAACTACACTAGAACTACCTGCAAATAGAAAACCACTGGGTAAACCCACATATTCATCACTAATACTATCAGCTTTACTTTCTATTATACCACTTTCACCAAAACAAAGTGTGACTAAACGGCATTCTCTTAAATCAAATTTCTCAAATACTTCTGCCAAAGTTAGGTTAGCTGATTCTCCTAAGTTACTATCTGGATCTGCTAACATTAAAGCGGAATCTCTAGGGGATTCATTATCAAATTTACCATGACAGGAAAAGTGAAGACAATGGGATGCTTGTAATTCTTGACGACGGTTTTCTAGGGTTTGTTTTGATGCTTCTGATTCACCAATAATAATAGTTTTTTCAGCAGCAAATCCTTGACTAATTCTCTCGATTTCTAGATTTGCTCCTAAGAGTGGTTTTAGGTCTTTTCTGGTGGGATTTTTAATGGCAAAAAGACGAGTAAAGTTTTCTCGCTGTGATAATTTTACCAGTTTTAAGAGTTGGCAACTGGGAACGTATCCTACACCATTAGAAAAGCGTTGATAGAGAAATTGTCCATCTTTTAGGGGTAAACAATGAAGGGTAATAATATGTAAAAACCAATGGGGAATTAGGATGAGACGAGAGCAAGATTTAGGAATCAGTTCTAAAAGTTCATCAATGTGGAGAATTTCTGATAGTTGATTTAAACAATCATTAAGATTATTAATCCACGCGGTTTTATTATTTTCATAAGCATCACGATAATCCTTAATAAAATCAATCAATTTTTCTCGATCTTCTGCTGAAGATTGCCAAACTTTAACCCCTTTCACCTCACTATTCCCCCCTTTTGAAGGGGGGTTAGGGGGGATCAAACCCTCATTAGTAACAATAAACGCCATAATACTATCCCCTGCAATATACCATTCTAAAATAGCAGTATCTTGATCAATCAAGGATTGAATCTCACTTAGAGGAATGCTTTCAACCTTTTGAGTTAAGCTAAAAGTGGGATCTATGGGGGTGATTTCTCGGTCAATTAGTTGATTTAATTCTTGTTTTAATTGATTGAGGTGAGTATAGTCATTTAAGATGGGTTGTCTTTGTTGATCTAGGGGTAAAATTTCTCCCCTATTGCGGGTTTGTTCTTGGATGGCTAACCGTTGTTCTTCGCCAATAATGGCACGACGGAGGCGATCTAATTCGGTAATAATTATTTGGGGGATATTACCTTTAGGATAGATATCTCGTTCCGTAAGCAATTGGACTAGATAGCGAGTTTTGCTACGTTCAACGTATTCTAAAGCGCGATCTGGTTTATTGAGGTTGAGATAGAATTGAACTATACCATAATAAAGGTCTATAGCGGCTGAGAGGATTTCTTGTTGTTGTTGGGGGTTTAATGCTTCTAGTAGGATGATTTCTGACGCTTCGATGGCTAAATTGTAGCCTTTGATAGCGGTTTCCCAGTCTTCGATTAGGTTAGCAGCATTCCCTAAGTTTCGTCCTGTTTGTAAACAGTCTATGGGATAAGCAGTCGGGGTTATTACTTCTAAAGACTGGTTTAAAGCAAAAATAGCTAACTCTAAATTTTCTGCCTTTTCCCCTCTGATACGATCACTATAAGCATTGCCCAGATTATTTTGTGTCATTGCCCATTCATAAGGAAAGCTATCGCGGGTATATACTTCTAATGACAGGTTATAAGCAACAATAGCTAACTCTAAATTTTCTACCCTTTCCCCTCTGATACGATTACTATAAGCATTGCCCAGATTATTTTGTGTCATTGCCCATTCAGAAGGAAAGCTATCACGGGTATATACTTCTAATGACAGGTTATAAGCAACAATAGCTAACTCTAAATTTTCTGCCCTTTCCCCTCTGATGCGCTTATTATAAGCATTCCCCAGATTATTTTGTGTTCCTGCCCATTCATAATGAAAGCTATCACAGGTATATACTTCTAATGACAGGTTATAAGCAACAATAGCTAACTCTAAATTTTCTGCCTTTTCCCCTCTGATACGATCACTATAAGCATTGCCCAGATTATTTTGTGTCATTGCCCATTGTTCAGGAAAGCTATCACGAGTATATACTTCTAATGACTGGTTATAAGCAACAATAGCTAACTCTAAATTATCCGCTCTTTCCCCTCTGATGCGATTACTATAAGCAACCCCCAGATTATTTTGTGTCATTGCCCATTCAGAAGGAAAGCTATCACGGGTATATACTTCTAAAGCAGAATTAAAACAATAGATAGCCCTTTCTAAATTATCAGCTTTACTGCCTTGATTCTTGTCAAGATAAACATTACCTAAACTATTTTGAATTTTAGCCCATTTTTGAGAAAAATTTTGCTCAGAATAAACATTCAAAACCTGTTGATAAATTGTTTCTGCTTCCTCATATTTCTTTAATTTCTTATATACATAACCCAAGGTCTCAAGAGTGGCTACTTTTGTCGGTTCTAATGATGTTATTTGATTACTTAAATTCCAAGCTTCTAGCAAAGATTCTTTCGCTTTTTGTAACTCTCCTCTACGGTAATAAGCAACCCCTAATTGCTGTAAAGTTGTTATCATCATAGATATATTTTTTTCTGCTGAATACTCTGCAAATAATCTAGTTAATAGATCAATTCTTGCTTGAGTTTCTGATACTCCATCTCGTTCAAGAACCCGAGCAAAATTCACAAATTGACGATCAATATTTTTTTCTTCTGGTAGAGATTCAAACTTAAAAATACCTGATTTCCAAGCCCAAAAATCAGGGGCAAATCTAGCAAATCTAGTAATAGTATCGTTTTGTAAACAAAATAATATGGGATAAGGAACATCATAAGTAAAAGCGTCTCTAACAAAATTGAGATTTTGTAAAATAGGGGGATAATCCTTAAATCCGATAGAATTTTCTAATCCTTTGATAATTAACACTTGCTTTTTATCTTCTAAAGGGGGATTTTTAGATAAATAGTTTAAAATTTCATCTAATAAAAAACGCACCTGAGAATCATCTATATTTAAAACAATAAATTGTATATTTTGACATTGAGAATTATTCATTAAACTCTCAACTATCCAGTTAGCTTCCTCATTGCGGTTAACTTCAATAAAGCCAATAGTTAATCCTTCGGCAAAATCAATAAAAGTTAGTAACTCAGCTAATCTCTGCTGATTTTTTACTAAAAATAAACGATGATTAGAAATAGAGAAAGATTTAGTTTCTAACATTTTTTAATACCTTTTTAAAAGCTTGAATAGATTCAACAACTGGATTGATATAGTTCCATCTATCATTACCATTATATTCTAAGGCAGAAGTATTAAATAACATAAGTTGTCCAATTTGATTGTTATTAATTTCCTTGTTTAAATAGACATTTACTAAATGAGTATAATGCTCATCAGGAATGACTCTTTCAAAATCAAATTGTACTTGTTTAATGGCAGTTTGTACGTCTTCACTATCAATTTTAGAGCCGCCTTTTGCATTTGCTGAAGTAATAGCAGTTCTCATCATTTGCATTAGTTGTCTAACATGACCGCCACTAGCTTTAGCTAAACTTAATAAATCATCGTAATTAGCAAAAACATCCTGAACATTAACCCTAACTTCAATTAATTTAGCAACAGCTTTTAAGGCTTCTTCTTGATAGTCTAAATCGGGCTTATTTCTTTGTAAATTGTAGATATTGATCATCGGGACAATATTAGAGTTATCGAAAAAATTATTGACTTTTTTAGCTGAATAGATTGTAGAAATTGGCACAGTATAAATAATATTGCATCCCAAGGCTTGTAACTGTGCTGCATAATCGAAAAATAAATGATCGCCTACTTCTGGTGTTACTCGATCTAAATTGTCGAATATTACTAAAAATCCTTGATATTGAGGAAATTTTTGCTGTAATTTTCTAAACCCATCATCTAGTAAAAAATTTACATCAGCTTGTAAGCGAGAAATATCTTGTTCTAAGGTTTGACGAATTGTTTTTTTACGTTTATCAGACCCTTTAATTTGTGCTAATAATTTCACTAATAATTTAGCTACAAAAGGAATAGGAAAGGGAGAGGAACTAACATCTAAAGTTCCCGACATACTCACAGACTTCTCAACGGTTTCCTCTGTTTCTTCTGTGATATCTTTAAACCAAGCTTCAAAATTACTCAGAAGTTCATCATCAAACTTAATTCCTCGTTGTCTGAGTTCATATTCAATTTGCTTAATTAATACTAAATATAAGTCTATATAACGCGCATCTTCAATGTCAATTTCCCGATCAGCTTCTAAATAAACAATAAAATATTTTTCTTGCCATCTTTCCTGAATTCGCCTTAATTCTGTGCTTTTTCCACAGCCACGATGACCTGTAAATAAAATTGTTGTAAATTTTTCAGGTTCTTGAAATTCAAGAATTGTATCAACTTGACCTATAGCTTTGGTATTGCGAACTTTTGATAAATCAACATAATATCGTTTCATAGCTTCACCCCTTAGAGGATCAAGATTACAAACTCGGTAAGCTTCTTTGAGATTTTTGGCAAGATTAGTTTTGGTCATAGTCATTGAACAATATTATCTGAATAATCATAATTAATTATATTATAGCTTTTCAAAAAATACAATCTCCCTAAATCCAGTATCAGGGGGAACGCATCTTATTTTTGAAAGGTAGGCTGGATAAGGGTTTTCGAGATCATGGTTGATTTTTTCTGAAACGCTGAAAGTCTTATTAGATAAGGAATCTAGAATTTAGATGCGTTTGCCCTAAATCCAGTATTGACCAGTCGAAGGGTGAGAAACTGCCTCAACTGTTGCGCCATATTCCGTAACCAAGCAACAGGATTATGATTTCCTTGTTCTTCTAACCCTGTTGCATAGTTTTCCATCACCTGCAAAAATTGAGGGTCAATCAATTCCTGATTTGCTTGCAGAATATTGGGTTCCTCACCATCAGCACAAGCGAGCAACTGTTCTATTAAATTAACATAAGCTTGTAATCTGGCTTCATCCATAACCGTTGCATTTGAATCAATGAGAAAAAATACTGAAATACTTAAGGAAAAGTTTTGTAAATTTCTCGGCGATGGGCAACTCTTTGACAGATAATCTTTTGATTTTTTTTGTCAAGAGTTAAGCCAACCCTATAATCTCCTATTCTAATTTTATACTTATCTTTGTAGCCTTTCATTTTCTTTAAATACCCTAATTCATAAGGATTATTAGCTTCTAATTCCTCAAAAACAATTAATCTAATATTAGATTGTATATCTTGAGGTAAAGACGCTAATTCTTTTAGAAATCTTTTTGTATATTCAACTTTCCACATTGTTATTGTTGATTGATGCTAGGTATTTTAAGGCTTCTTCCTTGGAAAGAGTTGGATCATTTTCAACTTCTTCAATCATTTTTGCGAGTCCATAATCTTCAAGAATTTCTTCGATTTTTTCAAATTCAGCAATGGGAATCTGAACGGCAATCGTTTTTTGATTGTTGTCTAATACATAGTTTTTGCTGATTTCTAGCATTGATTCCTCCGTCAAGGTTATTTGTGTTTTCAGAAAACCATCATTGTCTTAACTATGATTTTTGTGATTATGTGATGGACTGTGATTTTTTCTAGAGAATCACCATATAATATAATTGGATACAATGAATATTCGTGATTGTCAAGGGCGATTGCTGCCAAATTTGTTTGATATATTCCAAGTTTCTGCCTTAGAACATATCAAACAAATTACTTTTCTGCACAAATAACTGTCATTACAGCAACTTCTTTGTCCAATTGATCTCCTATTTCATCTTCAACAACGTCCAGATCGTAATCCATTTGTAATCCCAGCCAAAATCGCGGTGACATATCAAAATAACGAGCTAACCGAAGAGCTATATCCGCTGTGATAGGCTGCTTTCCGTGAACGATTTCGTTAATACATTGTTCGGGAACTCCAAGAGCCAGAGCTATTTGATTCTGACTAAGGTTCATTGGCTTGATAAATTCCTCTAAAAGAACCTCACCGGGATGAATTGGCATTAGTTTATCTTCATTCATTATTTTACCTCAATGATAATCAACGATTTCTACGTCTAGAGCATCACCGTTTTGCCAGACAAAGCAAATTCGCCATTGATCGTTAACCCGAATGCTATATTGACCTTCCCTGTCACCAACCAGACGTTCCAATCGATTTGCTGGTGGGACACGAAGATCTTGCAGGGTTTCCGCACGATTAAGCATCCGCAATTTTCGCAATGCCACTTGTTGGATATCTAATGGCAATTTACGCGAATGTTTACGTTCAAAAACTTTTTGAGCTTCTTTATCTTTAAAGTTTTGGATCACTCTCTAAACAATTTCTTATCCTACTTTTAAGTATATAACGTAAGGATGCTCCAATGGCAGAACTGGTTGGGGAACAGGCCAGACAGTGACTTCTGCGAATGCGTCTGGGGCCAAGATGACGCGACGACAAATGATCGCGGTAGCCTTCATGTTGGACATACTAACAACACCTTAGCCTGTTGTCAATGTCCCCAACAGTTAAAAACACCTCATATTCTTCTATATTTCTCGCTTGAGGGTTGAGATATTGCCCAAAGTTTTGTGTTAAATAAATCTGCATGGTTATTGTATCCTTATTATTTTAACCCTGTTGCATAGTTTTCCATCACCTGCAAAAAATCGGGATCAATAAATTCCTGATTTGCTTGCAGAATATTATTGAGTTCCTCATCATTAGTACAAGCGAGCAACTGTTCTATTAAATTAACATAAGCTTGGGCGCGTTGTTCGTTCATTGTCTGTACTGTGATTGATGTGATTATGTGATGGACTGTGATTTTTTTTGAGAGAGCGACCGTATAATATAATAAACACTCATGATTGTCAAAGATAACCTAATCATAGTTTATCATTCAATCATTCTAATCATAGTTTAGACATTATTAAGGAGAAAGACTATGGACATCACCATTCATCTTAGCCAAGAACAAAGGGAAAAACTCGCCTACATCCAACAACATAGCGATCAGGATATCACTACCCTGCTCAATCAAGTTATTGAGCAACAATATACCAAACTACACCCGCGTAACTCAGATCCCCTTAAAGTGCTGAAAGAAAGCGGTTTTATTGGGTGTGGACAAGGTTCGCCCGATCTTTCTACTAATTATAAAACTATTCTGAAGGAAGAATGGTCAGCCAAACATGATTATAGTTGATACAGGCTTCTGGTTGGCTCTCGCCAATGAGCAAGATAATCATCATCAGCAAGCACAGCTTGTAATTCAAAGATTGCGAGAACCCCTAATAACAACCTGGTGTGTTGTCACCGAAACTTGTTACCTTTTGCTAACTTGTCTCGGTAATCATGCTCAATTGCTATTTATCCAAAATTTCTTAGCAGGTGGTTTTGAAGTATTTGAGTTACAATCAAATCGGCTCTTCTGGTTTCTGTGTGGAAACGAGGTCTATACTGATAGTTTATTCCGCCAAATAGCACTAAAAGTCTTGCCTGATAAGCATTTCACGATTCCATAAGCAAAAATTATCACACAAAGTCGAGAAGAGCCTCAAATCATGTTAGACGAATGCAACAACTTATGAAACGTTATGAAGATATACCAATGGATCTAGCTGATGCTTCATTAGTAGTATTAGCTGAAAACTTAGGGCATGGGAAAATTTTAACGTCAGATCGCCGCGATTTTTCAATCTATCGCTGGCAGGATACCCATACTTTTCAAAATCTATTCTTAGGATATCCTTAATAATTTCGAGAGAATGATAATACTTTTGCTTCAGGTATCCTCTTTATTGGCGATCGCTGCTAATCTGGCGATCAAACGGCTTGCAACATGAATTCAACCTTGATCGCTTCAAACGGGAACTCTACACTCCCATCTGCTACACGACTCAGAATACCGACATTTAAAAGTGCCGTAATATCTCCATGTACTGCTTTAACATCCCGATGTACTCGCCTCGCCGCCTCACGGATAGAAATGGGGCCAGCACCGCACATAGCTTTGAGGAGTTCCCACCGCTTGGCAGTCAGAACTTTCCAGAGAAGTTCGGGGGTAGCAAAACTGATACGAACTTCTTTTTCTGCTCGACCCGTTTTCATCGCTTGAACGGCATCGGCAAGGGTGTCAGTCAAGGAGCGAACTTCAAGAACGACCGTGTTCATAATTTCACCTCAAAATGTCAGAGTTGAAGTCGGCCATCAATTGGTCTGGCGAAGAGAAAGCATAAAGAGACTCCACACCATCGAAATGACGGTGATCGCCTGTTCAATTAAATTAACATAAGTTTGTAATTTGGCTTCATCCATAACCGTACCCTTCAACCCCAAACTACCCTTAAAAGTCATTATACATCAGAATTTATGGCGCTACTTGTTATTATTTGGTATATTATTGTATAGTTTCCCACAAAATGCCGGGAGATATAAAACTAATGATAATCCGAAGCGTTAAATGTTAGAAATTGAGTACCTGAGAGATACAAATGGTGAACTAACAGGGGTTGTTATCCCTATTAAAGTGTGGAAACAAATCTTTCCTGAAGCGGAAATTGCCTTAGATGAGTTATCGGATAGATTAGAAGATTATTGTCTAAGTCAAGCAATGGATGAAGCGATGTCAACCCCTTTATTAGACCGTCAAACAGCATTACAATATCTGGAGGAATAATTTGGAAGTTGAGTATCGCCAATTATTTTTAAAAGATTTAAAGAAGTTGAAAAAACAACCTATATATGATCAAATCGTCGATATTGCTTTTGAAAGACTCCCCTTAGCTATCAATTTGGAGGTTTTAAGTAATATTAAGGCGATGAAGGGTTATCCTAATCGTTATCGTATTCGTGTTGGTGACTATCGTATCGGAATAGAAGTACAAGGAAATAAGGTAGAAATGATGCGTGTTCTACATCGACGGGATTTTTATCGCTATTTTCCCTAATTTTAATTGGGTTCCTCATCATCAGTACAAGCAAGCAACTGTTCAATTAAATTAACATAAGCTTGGGCGCGTTGTTCATTCATCGCTGACTGACGGACACAAGTGGGTCAAAACCTGACAAGACAAGGGTTGCCAAAAAGAAAAATATCTGGGTAGATAGGGAAAAAGCAAGAATCCCTACAAGATGAAAACCGAGAACAGAATCTTCTCCCAAGTTTATTCCT
>NZ_JADBVE010000070.1:0-8423 GCF_020245285.1 Microcystis sp. M31BS1 | reverse complement strand
CAAGCACCTCGGTTGAACTGGATGTCCACGCCCTTTTTCAGAATATAGGCACCCAAGCTACAAAGCGGTATTTTTTACCTAGGTTGGGACGGGTTGCCTACTTCTCAAGATACAAGGTTGGGTTGAAGCATGAAACCCAACGCCTGCATGGGTTACGCTACCGCTAACCCATCCTACAAATAATTGTGCCTCCCTACTTACGTCGAGAACCAAAACTCCCCGAAAGTGGAAACGCTACTGCGTTAGTTTCATTCTGGTCGTGATTCATCTCCCGTTAACCGCTACGCGGTTTAACGGGAGTCCTCTCGCTCCATTGAGATAGACTATAATGGGAGATTGCCGCTTCTACTTCTCTTAAGTGGGTGGGTGGAATTAAATATAAGATGAACGTAGGTTGGGTTGAAGCATGAAACCCAACGCCCGATTATGTTACGCTACCGCTAACCCATCCTACAAATAATTGTGCCTCCCTACTTAACTAGACATAATCCGAAAATTATGCCCCCGTCAGACCGAATCCACAAGCATTTTAACTTAACGTCCATCGACTGCCAGGCGGCGGACGGAGCTAAATAAGGGTCGGGAGGTCAGTCCCCGTCATACCTAACGATAAAGGGCGCAAACCTTACGCCCTTTACAGAATGATTTTAAACCGATTGCTCTAGCAAAATTGTCTGTTTACCCGATGTTAATAACAACTGGGTTTGCTTAATTTCTCCCTTGTGGTTACGCCATTGAATGTCAACGGGTAAAGCGGTATTAGGGTCAATTTTGCCTAAACCAAAGTGTAATACTGGACTTCTCACACCAGAATGACCATTGCCCCCATCTACCTGCGCCACCAGCTGACTGCCATCAGGTAGAGACACCTTAACCGCTGCCCCAATTGCGGGGATACCCATTTTCCCTTTTTCTGAAGAGGGATTAGGGGAGAGCGCAGGGTTTAAAAGCTCTAATTCCAGAGATTGACCGATATTTGGACTATCATTGCGATAAAAATAAGAGGTTTCCCACTGATTTGCCACTACAAAGTCTAAATCCCCATCTCCATCCACATCGGCGGTGGCAATTCCTCTGGTGACAGAGGGATCATCTAAGCTTAATTGCGATGCCAAATCATAGTAACGTCCATCTTTACCCCGCACAAAAAAGGGATTATGTTGATGACCACTTAAATCGTCTCCATCTTGGAAATGAAACCAACTATTGGGGATTTTCAGGACTTGATCATTACTCATGGCTAACTCATGTAATTCCGGCCAACGATTGATGTCACCTTTACGAAATCCTGTGGCTTGCAACGCTTCTAACTCCCCATCATTATCAAAATCGCCGAATTTTGTTTCCCAACTCCAGCCACTACGAGAGACTCCCAGGGGTTCGCTTTTATCGACATAAGGGGCGATTCCTCGGGACATTTTCTCCGTTTCTCCCGTACTGGTAAAGAGAAAATGACTTTCCTCTAGGGCGTATTCCGAAGCAATATTACTCACATAGATGTCTAGGAGTCCATCATGGTTAATATCCCCGAAATCCACCCCCATTCCCTTAAAGCTATCATGGCCCAGTACCTTAGAATTAGGTGTCGTTAACCCTTTTTGCCCTTCCAGTAAGGCAAATTGGAGATGTCCTCTAGTAGAACGATTATGTAAGAGGCGATCGGATCCGAAATCATTGGCAAAATAAATCTCTGGCAATAAATCCCCGTCTAAATCGGCTGTTCCGACGGCCAATGTCCAACCATGAGCAATTTTCTCCTCAAAAGCATCTTGGACTTCTTGATAAGTCACTCCAGTGGTAGAGGCATCGGACCACAAGAAAACTCGATTTTTACCGCCATTATAAGCACGGGTCATCGAATCTTGCATTTTCTCGATTTTCTGGGAATTGACATCCAAAATCTCGGCATTATCTGGGAAGTAATTGCCAATGATTAAGTCTGGGTGTCCGTCCCCATCTAAATCCGAGAAGGTTGCCGCATTGGTGTACCATTTTTCCCTTTTTTGGCTGATTTGCTGCTGAAGATAACCTTGATCTTGCTTGATAAAAGCGATCGGTGTTCGTCCCCAATAATACACCAATAGATCCCTGAGTCCATCCTCATTGAGATCACTAGGAATACATCCCATCGGGGCCATGGTTTGGTCGTTATAGTCAAAATCGGTGACATTCAGGGTGAAGGGCTGATAACGATTGCCCGTACTCGGAACAGGGGAGATAATCACCTGATTACTTTGGGTTTCTACATGACAGAGATCATTATCCAAGCCATCTCCATCGAGATCCCCCAGGGCAACTGCCGCCCCAACTGCCGAAATCCAGCCCGAATGACGGCTTAAACTGGGATTTGTCGGTCTTTCTACTTGATAGGGTTGATTTTCTAATTCAGGTAAGGGAAAACGAGTAAAGGCAAAGCGAGAAGCGATCGCATCTCTTGCGGCCATTGATAGGGCAGGGAGACGGGAAACAGAGAATAAGACTAAAATTAGCCCCAATGCCAAGATAGACTTGCTATGGCGTCGGATGAATTTTTCCAAACGATTCATGGTTTCAAAGAAGTAACTACATTCAATCTAAGCTTAAGACAGTTTAGGGGATTAAGTACGAAAATGACTTTGGATGGCTTGTCGCCATTGTTCATAGGCAGGGATTTGGTCGTGGTAATCTAAGCCGATGAGGGTATCATCAGTGATCTTGGCTGTTTCAGTAATAGCCATTCCACACAAAATTTGACAGGCTATTTCGGTATTTTCCTGGCAGTTTTCGGCTAGTAAACGTGCTTTTGCCGCAAAAGCTGCTCCCTGGGCTAATTCTGCTCTATAAGGTTCAGCCAGCTGTTTTAAATGTTGAATTTCTTCGGGAGACACTCCCCCCGCGTAAGTGCAAGCCAAGCCGATCCCACTCCATAAATGGGGTTGAAGCAGCGGGTCGAATTTTTGGATCTGATCGGCAATTTCGGGAATATTTGCCCCTTTCACAAACCAAAGACTGCGCCCTAACCCTTGGGCAAAGACAAGACGCGCATAACCCGATAATTCTTGAGGAGACTTTCTCTCTCGGATATACTTAGGCCAGGCAAAGTATCCTTGATGAAATCCATAGCCGTCAAGGGCTAACCAACCTAATAGGGAATCTGGAAAATTTTGGGCAGAATGTTCTAATTTTTGGAGATAAAAGCGCAAAGAAAAAGGAATACGGGCTAATTGCCATCCTTTCCCTACATAGGCCATGTAAATATGCTTTTTCCCCTCGTTTGCTAAAAAATGCTCAAAGCGATTGCGCTTACCCAGGGTTAAACAATCTAGCAAAGATAAAGCCATCGCTGCCCCTTCATAAGCAAATCCTCTCAAATTGAGCGTGACACCTTCAAGAAGAGGAAACAAGTCCGTGAGAGAATGAGCCATAATTGCTGCATTATAGCCATAGATAAAAGTTTGCCCGATCGTTTCCAAATATATCTGTTTTTGAGGCTGAACAGCCAGGCCGCCGCTTTGCGTATCACAGATGAATCCGCGCTGATTAAAGGTTGCCGCTTGGGGTGAAAGGAGCAACAATCGTTGTGGAAAACGATTTACCTGCCTAGGAGAAAATTTGTGATCAAAATTGACAGCAGGATGCTCGAAGGGTGTGCCTGAGAAATTAGATGCCATTGTTAAAAAAAGTTGACAAAGTTGACAACCCTTGATGGGAGGCCGAAGATATGACCTCATGTTACCTTAAACAAAGTTTATTTGATGAATCCTTATCCCTGTTAACAACCATGGCTAACTTTCGCCTTCAAAATTCCTATTCTTTAAAATATTGGTTTTGGGGTCTTTTAGGAGCTTTTATGGGATTTAGCTTGGGAACAACCGTTATTATCTTCTATTTTAGACCAGAATCATCCTTGAAAGCTTCCCAGTTATCGATTTCCCCGATGGTTTCTCCTGATACTCCCGAAGCTGTTGCTGCCCTTGGTTATCTTGAACCTCAAGGTGGAATTACTCAAATATCAGCTACTGCCTTTTTGGAAGGAAGTAGAGTAGATAAAATACTGGTAAAACAGGGAGAAACAGTTGAAAAAGGCGAAATTTTGGCTATTTTAGATAATAATGCCCGTTTGCGAGCATCCCTGAAACAAGCTCAAGCAAATCTGGATTTAGCAGCATCTAAACTCGAAAAAGTGAGAGAAGGGGCAAAAAAAGGCGAAATTATGGCTCAAGATTCCCGTATGCGTCAAAGCAAAGCGGAATTAGAGGGACAAATAATGAGGCAAAAAGCAGCGATCTCTAGTTTGGAATCGGAACTTGAAGGGGAAAAACTAGGACAAAAAGCTACCGTTGAAAGAATTAAAGCAGAATTGAATAATTCTCTCACAGATTGTCAACGTTATCAATCTTTATACCGTAATGGTGCAGTTTCTCAAGGGGAAAAAGAGCGATTTTGTTTAGAGGCGACAACTACACAAAAAAGACTCCAAGAAGCTGAGGCTAACTTGCAACGCATTACGACTACCTTAGAACAAAAAATTCAGGAAGCCAGAGCCAATCTACAACGAACTCTTAATACTTTAGAACAACAAATTCAAGAAAACCAAGCTATGTTAAGTGCAGTTACGGAAATTCGTCCTGTTGATCTTCAAATTGCTCAAGATGAAGTAATGACAGCTAAGGCTAATGTAGAACGCGCTCAGGCGGAATTAGAATTATCCTATGTGCGTGCGCCCCATGCAGGAAGAATTTTAAAAATTCATACTTTTCCTGGAGAATTAGTGAAAAATGAAGGGATTTTAGATTTGGGAAACATCCAAAAAATGTATGTGAAAGCAGAAGTGTATGAAACCGATATTAGTCGAGTTAAATTAGGTCAATCTGTAACGATAAAAACCGATAAACTGCTCGGAGATTTAGAGGGAACTGTGGAAGAAATAGGTTGGAAAGTGGGACGACAAGATGTTTTAGGAACCGATCCTGTTGTCGATACAGATGCTAGAGTCGTCGAGGTAAAAATTAGCTTAGATCATCGCTCTAGTGCTAAAGTTAATCGGTTAACTAACTTAAAGGTTAATGTGATCATTCACCCTAACTAAATAACTCATTCATAAGATGAATATTCCCACTGCTTGGTTACAATTAGCTCATAAAAAAACTCGTTTAATTGTTGCGCTGTCTGGTATTATTTTTTCCACTGTGATTATTTTTATGCAGTTGGGAATTCGAGATGCTTTATTTGAGAGTGCTGTTCATTTACATAATAGTTTAGAAGGTGATGCTTTCCTGATTAGTCCCCGTTCTACATCCTTAATTGCCATGGAAAGTTTTAGTGAGCGAAGACTATTACAAGTCTTATCCTTTAATGAAGTGGAATTAGTCAGTCCAATCTATGTAGGCTATGCTCAATGGAAAAATCCCGATACAAAAAACTATTGGCGTAATATTTTTGTAATTGGAATTGACTTAAGATATCAAGCATTTAAGGCTGTGGGAATCAAAGAAAATTGGCAAAAATTAAAGATAAAATATACCACCTTATTTGACCAAAATTCTCGTAGGGAGTTTGGAAATATTGCTGAAGATTTCCAGAAGGGTAAAACTATTATTACTGAGGTGGGAAATTCTGGTAATAATCGAAAAATAGAAGTGGTTGGTCTCTTTGAATTAGGGACATCTTTTGGTTCAGATGGTAACTTACTAATGAGCTACTCTAACTTTTTAAGAATATTTCAGAATCGTTCATCTCGGTTCATTGATATTGGCTTAATTAAGTTTCAACCAGATATTGATCAGCAATCCTTACTCAAAAAGTTAAAGAAATATTTGCCGAAAGATGTCAAAATATTAAGCAAGCAAGAGTTGATTAACTTTGAAAAAAATTATTGGGCAACCAGTACAGCTATTGGTTTTATTTTTAATTTGGGGGTATTTTTAGGATTAGTGGTCGGGATTGTGGTGGTTTATCAAATTCTTTATACCAATGTTGCAGAACACTTAGCAGAATATGCAACTCTAAAAGCAATGGGATATCACAATCGTTATCTTCTCTGGCTTGTCTTTCAGCAAGCTCTGATTATTGCAGTATTGGGTTATATTCCTGGCTTTTTATTAGGGATGATTCAGTATTATTTTACCCAAAAATACACCTTACTTCCCATTGAAATGACCCCTACTAGAGCAATATTCGTCTTTGGCTTAACCTTGCTCATGTCCTTGATTGCTGGAGCCACGGCTATTAATAAGCTCCAATACGCCGATCCTGCCGATATTTTTTAGAGGATGTTTGAAAAGGGTTAGGGGTAGCGTAGTCATCTAGGCCAGCCGCCTCAACAAGAGTCGGCTCATACCGGGATAAATGAAAGCGGCGGAAGTTTCGGGTTAAGCTCATTTAAACCACTAATTGGCTATAACCAGTTTAGGAGAGTCATTTTTTATCGGTTATTTTTATCTCACATTCCTCGGGTTATCCTTTAGATTGGGATGTGATAGTTCTCTAAAGCTAATTGCAGTTGAGCAGGAATTGGAGTGGGTCTGGTTTCACTATCCTCTCGTCGCATACAGGCCGTTTGTTGTTCTCCTTTTGCCACTAATTCTTCACCTTCATCAGTCACTCGCCAATATTCAAATAACATGGTAATTCGGTTTTGTTTAATCTCTCCTAAACGCATCCGAATAATAACATGATCAAAGGCAAATAATTCGGACAGATACTCACAGGATACTCGAACCGTTACTAAAGCCAATCCTTGGGATAATTCTGTGATAATATCTGGGGCATTATCTTTGAGAAACATTTCCCGACAACGACCTTGCCATTGCACATAATTGGCATAATAAACATTACCAACTAAATTGGTTTCTTGAAAACTGACAATGTGATGATATTCGTAGGCTTTCATCATGATTATTTAGCAATTTTTTCGAGATTAACAACGGTTTTAAAAGAACGCTATTGACAATTGACCAATTTTGTCAGCTGCTTGTCCTCTACACATTTGCAATCATACCAGTCAATCAGAATAGTTATGATCTCAACTGCGATGACAAATTCTACTCCAATATGTCTGAACCGCGCTCTGGGTAGGCAAACCATATAAAGTTCATTTTGTCAAGGATTGTTAAGATGCGCTTACCCTGAGTTATAGTAGGAATTTTAAGATGATCATAGGTTATCCTGATAATGATAAACTAAAGACAAGTTTTTTATTTTCTGATTATAACTCATGAATCAACCGTTAACTCGTTTTTCTCAAGAATGGTGGTCTGTCTATCAAACCACATGGAACGAACAAGAAAACTTAGGTAAAAAGTTCGCTAAATTGGGAAAAGTAATTCTTTGGTTTAGTGATCGTCAGGGGGTTTCTGTTTGTTCAGAATGGGATGATCAGGGTCAGATTGTTAGTTTAGAACTGATTGAGGAAATGGATGAATCTTTACCGATTTTTTCAGCGACTAGAGAGAATTGGGAACGATTCGTTAATCAAGAAATTGGTGCAGTTAAAGCGGTAATGACAGGGTTAATTGATTATCGAGGATCGATGACGATTATTGTTAAATATGGTCGTCACTTTGATTGTTTAGCAGAAGTAGCTCAAAAAGTCAATTAATTATTTTATTTTGACTTTGTATTCCAGTCTGTATTATTTGCCAAAATCCTAGTCACTAATGAATGAAGAAAAGGTAAATCTTGCTTAACAGTATCCCAAACCACGTCTAATTTAACAGAAAAATATTGATGAGTTACTTTATCTCTCATTTTAGCGATATCTTTCCAAGGAACTTGAGGATGTTGTTGTCTAATATTCTCAGGAATTTTCTTAACAGCTTCACCGATAATTTGAATGGCTCTGGTAACGGCAAAAATCGTCTTTTTATCTTGACAAAAATCATCAAAATCCATTCCCTCTGTGAATTCAATTGCTAAACCAATTGCTTCTTCCATATCTCTTAAATAATCTTCACTATATCGCTCAATCATAAATAAATAACCTCTGAGAGAATTTGCTCGCCAATTTTCGGTTTAAGACTATCTTTCATGACTAAATCAACTTGAACGCCTAACAAATCACTAAGATAGTTTTCTAGGCGACAAAAGGTCAATAAACCAAAGTGATAGCCTGATTCAAATTCAACTAATATATCAAGGTCGCTGTCTGGTGTTGCTTCTCCCCTAACATAAGAGCCAAAGATTCCTAGTGCTTGAATATGGTACTGTTTCTTTAAATAGGAATCTTGCTTTTTCAAGCAAGTTTTAATATTTTCTAGGTTAGTCATTTGAAGAATTAGGTAATTTTTCAGCGATCACTATTAGAATAACCTTTATTATACAAAAATTGTTGATATAATTAATGAACTTCTGGCAGAACGTAGGTTGGGTTGAAGCATGAAACCCAACGCCTATTAAAATAACCTTTATTATACAAAAATTGTTGATATAATTAATGAACTTCT
>NZ_JADBVE010000007.1:0-5642 GCF_020245285.1 Microcystis sp. M31BS1 | reverse complement strand
TCAACAACCGCAATTGTCCGCCGAGGAGATGTTAGCCGTCACCACAGCTACAGTTTCGCGTTTAATTGCCGATGATAAATTTGTCGTCGCCGTCGGGGGTGAACACGCTATCACTACGGGAGTAGTACAAGCTTATCGACAGGCTTTATCTGACCCTTTTACGGTGGTTCAAATTGATGCCCATGGCGATATGCGTTTTGAGTACGAAGGCTCCCACCATAACCACGCCTGTGTGATGCGTCGGGTGTTAGAAATGGGTTTACCGACCTTACCCGTGGGAATTCGGGCTATTTGTCGAGAAGAAGCCGAATTAATCGCTAAACAGCAGATTCCCGTGATTTGGGATCGAGATATCGCTAGGGATGCGGAGTTATGCTGCTTTCGCCAACACAACTTTCAGGAGCCTCCAACTTCAATCACTTCTCCTGGAGAGACTTTATCTAATAGGCTACAGGCATCTGGCATTAGGGGAAGTAAGTCAGAAAGTTTGTTGCTGGTTGCTACAAGAACAATAACTGCCACTCCAGTTTGCTGTAAATTTTGCTGATAACGCAAATTTTGATCTGTAGTGAGGAGAATCGTGAAACCCTCCTGAATCATCAGCCTCAGCAACTCACCGTTCTTTTTCCCTGACCATCCCATCTCAACAACTGTGCATACCTCGTAATCGGCAAGCTCACGCTTTAACGGGCGTGGGGCGCATTCATCAAGCAGGATTCGCATAGGCTGTCAACATTTCCTTTGCTAATTCAAGGGCTGAGATCGCCTGTTCTCGACTGACACTGGGAAAATGCTCTAGAAATACCTCTAATGAATCACCAGCCTCAAGATAATCAAGTAGGGTTCTCATCGGCACACGAGTTCCTACAAAAACAGGGGTTCCCCCTAGAATGTCGGGATCACTGTGAACAACACGGGATATTAATTCCATAACAAATATATCCAACTGGCTACTAGCTTTTATAGTCATTGTATCCTAAAGTCATTTAAACTAAACTTAGTTTGTGGACTTAGTTTTTTAAGAGCATGGAAACTGTAAACATTCATCAGGCTAAAACAAACCTTTCTCGGCTATTGTCCCGTGTGGAACTCGGAGAGGAAATCGTTATTTCAAACCGAGGTATTCCAATTGCTAAACTTGTTCCATTTCGGACATCTTTAGATCGACGGTCTAGTTTAGGACAAGATCGAGGGATGTTTACCGTACCAGATGATTTTAATGCCCCTTTACCAGAAGATATTTTGGTAGCATTTGAGGGTGGTGCGGAGTGAGACTTTTACTGGATACACAATGCTGGCTGTGGTGGTTTGCCCAACCAGACAAGTTAAGTGAGAATGTAATTGAACAAATTGCCAACGAAAGCAATGAAGTGTGGTTTTCTGTTGCCAGTGTTTGGGAGATGGGAATTAAAGTCTCAATCGGTAAATTACCACTGCCAGAGCAAATAGATAATTATGTCTCTACTCGAATGACCCAACTAGGAGCTAGATCGTTAGAGATCAATGCTTCTCATGCTTTGCGGGCGGCTGCATTGCCTTTACATCATCGTGATCCTTTTGACCGAATGCTGATTGCACAAGCTCAGGTAGAAGATATGACACTTGTGAGTGCGGATTCAACATTTAATCAATATGAAGTGTCTTTGCTTTGGGCAGCTAGTTCTTAGTCATAAACACAGAATTTCAGCTGCCTTCTAGATGTTCGTCAACCAAATTCTGTGTAGTTGCAATTATTAACTCGCACATTTTTGCAACTAATTGACTGTCATTTCTGGAAGACTCCAAAGTGACTTGACACTGACCTGCACAAGAGCCTTCAATTTCACAGCCTTTGCAGAAATGGTTCTTACAGCTTCAATCAATGTGCATGGTGCGTTCCCCAAAAATCTATTAGTGGAGCGGTAGGACTTGCATTAGGGAACGCACCCTACAAGATTGCTACCAGATCGGCGATCTGCTACGCAGTGCCTTTGGCATCGCACTAGGATTTAGCTTTTAAAGGAAATCTCTCAGGATTTTTAATAATTTCTTTGCTTAAATCTACATCTAAATCTGGCCAATAAAAATGATTAGGAAAAGGCTCTTGTATATTTAAAATTTTTCTAATAGGGACATCTTCAAACCAAGGAAAATCTTGATAGGAAAGAAACATTTCTTCATTGTTTGCCAGAATCCATATTCCATGGGAAGAAATATGAGTGACTTCAGATTGAGAAGTGTTTTGTCCAAGCATTTCTAAGTTCATTTTGTCGTTCCTCAATAATAGTTTCTATCGCTTGAAGTTGTTTTCGAGATAGGTTATAATTACGAGCTAATTCAATTTGTGGTTCAAGCCAAAATTTAGCTTCTCCTTCTGCACAATGAACATGAACGTGCATTCTTGTTTCTTCGCGGGAAAAGAAAAAGAAGCGATAGCCATCTTCTCGGAAAACAGTTGGACTCATCAGAAATCTAATCAGGATGATTGATGCTTACGCTTTATTTATTATAGCAAATATTCAGTTAAAAATACAAGAGGGAGAAGTAAGAGCATAAAAATTCCCCTTAACTGGTCTAAAATTAAGGGGGAATGAGTTATATAAAAAAGCAATTTAACCGATGTTAGTGGGTTCTTTTTCGATCAATCGGTGGAGCGGTAGAAGTTACATTGGGGAACGCACCCTACAAGATTGCGATCGCACTACTCGACTTGTGGTAGATTCTTCTTCCAAATTTTACAAAATTCACCATACGCTGGCCGAAAGAAACGTTTGACTGCTATTGCCGCAATTACAGGTGCTAATGCAGCGGGAACAGCGAGTTGTGAAATTAGCAATCCAGCAATTGCTGATGCGATCGCTACTTCACTGACCCCCGTGGCAGTAATCAGTTGTTTGCGATCTTCCAAATCTTCATCTTCTGAACCACAAGCAAGCTTGTAAGCTTCTACAGCCCAACGGTCAAATATATTTTTGCCCAACTCCAAAACTTCCTCTTTAGCTCCCATTTGAGCTTGGCTATAGATCACTTGCGGTTCTAGAGAACTAGCTTTCTCAGGTTCTGCCTGAATAGCTTGGTCAAGAATTCCGAGTTGCTCGTAAAGTTGGCTTTCCTCAGCCTTTAATAGTTTCTTAACTATAGGTTCTGCTTGGTTGGCTAAATCTGACATAGCAATTGCTCCTAAATGAATTGTTTTTACCTATTGGGGTATACCGCTTCTCAGGGGTCTGAGGAGCTTTCTGTTGAAACGTTAGTAGTGGCTGGCATTGTTAACGGTTTAAGGATAGCTGGTTGAAAACACGTTGTGGCTGAACCAAATAGGGTATAAGCCAGTCCAAGAGGATTCTTTAATTTCATAAAATGAGATCGGGCATTCAGCAATGCATTCCCAACTGTTTCACCTGCTAGTAAATCTCCCAAAAACTTCTCAGAGAATGGGTGTGCAAATTCAACCGTCATTGGACATTCAGTACCGATAACTCCCCTAGCTCCTCGATCTATAAAAAAGTCAATAAAGCTGTCAGACAATGATGGAGTAATCTGGGCAGACTCGCACATATTCAAGAATACTAGAGGCTTGAAGCTAAATTTGCTTTCTATATTGTCGTATAACTGATCAAGATACAATCTGCCGTAGGTAAGCTCAATCCAAGAACGGTTAGGCTCAAACTTATCTTGCTTTACACTATCATAAAGAAATTTCCAGAGTTCATGTCTTGGATCGTCTTCCTGCAACTTCTCATAACGGTTAGTAAATAATTGTAGATTCTCTCCAACTCCTATATCAGCTTGGCGATTACGAGTATAGCCGTGTGTATAGAAATAGAGAATATGGGCATCGCAGTCATCTAGAAGAGCAGAACAGTCATCAGCATCGGTAATGGGGGGGATAGTAATCTCAAGTTTGTCTGGATTGCACCCCGTCCAATTCTCCATCAATACCTTCTGCTCGTCAGCATTGCGAAATTGCGCCCAGAGCATAAAAGCAACTCTCAGTTTATCTTGAATTTGCACGGGCTTATCCGTACCTTTATTTTGGTTTGGAAACTGTTGCTCAATACAGTACCGCAATCCCCAAAAGCCTTCAGTATCTGGAAGCTCGTAATGCTTTCTCGGCACTTTATGATCGTAAATCAAAGCCCACGGAAATACAAAGTCTGTAGCGTTATCAGCAAGAGAAACTTGAATAATTGCTCCCTTTTGAAGTGGATTGTCTTCTAACCATTTACCAACTTTATGCATTGAGCTATCACTATCAAGTTGAAATAATTTCACCCACAGATTTCGTCCTGCTTGGGCAAGCTTGCGAATGTTATCAAGAAACTCCCCCTCATCACCTTCCACTCTTTCAGTGAATGTCTTGCTCATTGCAATGTCATACCAAGTTTCACGAATGGTAAGCAGAGCATCTTCTAAATCTGGAGTAGGCAGATAGATTGGTGCAGTAAACTCAACCTTTTGAGCCAAATTATTGTAGAAAGCAAAGTTGAATAGAAAACGCTCATTCTCCTTAATAATATCTATATGCATTGCCTTAGGCTGAACTTCATCAAAATCGAGATACTCACGCTCTAATCTTTCTTGTCTAAATGAGATTGGTTTCTTCAATCCCAGTTTTGATTGGCTTGAGTCGTCGAATTTCCCTACAACTTCGGCTTGAATAACGGAAACTTCGAGAAGATTGAATTTATAGTAAGCGCGTATGCGAATTGAAGCTAAATCCTTATCACTTGCTGATTGGTGGAGCGGACGAACTTGAAAATAGGCATTTTCGGTAGAATCTCCCATAGGTGGCAGTAGCAGCGTTTGAACAGGTTCTTTAATTTCAAAACCATCCCCTTCAGCAGTGATTGTGATAGTCACTGATTCTTGCTGCTTTGGCTCTCGAATAGGACGACGTTCTGTCTCTTGACTTGGCAAACCTACTGGTGTGCCACGAACAGCTACTTCCAATTGATACCATTGCCCACATCTTAAGACATGACCATCGGATACTTTAGTTTCAAAATCGTTTACATTGTTGTAAAAAGTGAGATCGGCATATCTAGATTCTGAAGCTTTTTCTAAAGTTATTGAGGGGGCAACTTCCAAAGCCCACCTAGCTTTTTTTTCTTCAGGTAATTCAAAATGAAGATTGCTGGGTGGTGCCATAAAGTAACAAGTGCCACGATCATCATCTCTCTTACTCAAACGTGTCTTGTTAATTAGTTGATACACTACGCTCAAAGTGGAAAGAGCTACTTCTCTAACAGCTAGATTAGCCTCTTCTGAGAGACCAATTATAAGCTCTACCACAGTCCTAGCTGATTCTGAAAGCCTAATATTGTATGTATCCTTATAAATATGGAACCAGCTTGGAAATGGCTCGTGTTCAATATTAAATTCTCTCGCGTACTTTTCAATGGCATTGATAATTAAAATCTGAACTTGTGGGTTATTATGTCTCAAGGCATTAATAACTGCATTGACAGCGTGTTCGCTGTGGAGTTTGAGTAATTCATCTGCTGCGGTCTTGCGTGTTGATTCGGTTCTTCGTTACTTGGTATGGTTCGATAGGGGGGCATAAATCGACTAAATCCTTATCTGGCAAGAGACTTAATTGATTAGTTCGCTCTAGAAAAAAACAATTAACAAAAATCGCTAAATGCCTTTCTATATAAGGG
>NZ_JADBVE010000069.1:0-20170 GCF_020245285.1 Microcystis sp. M31BS1 | reverse complement strand
TGGCTCTTCTGGTTTCTGTGTGGAAACGAGGTCTATACTGATAGAATATCCGCAAAATAGCCCTAAAAGTCTTGCCCAATAAGCATTTCACGACTCCATAAGCAAAAATTATCACACAAAGTCGAGAAGAGCCAAAGAATAAGAGAGCCAATCGATTTCAGAGAAAAGACTATACTGAAAATAATCAGCAGATCAGCACTTGATTTATAAGAGAAGCAAGATGAGAAAAAAATCTTTGTGGGTGGGATTATTAGTGGGATTTTGGTTTTGTCTGACTTGGATGGCATGGACACCCACAGCAGCCGCCTTTAGCGAAGAACAAAAATTATTACTACAATCTTGGCGATTAGTCAACCAATCTTATTATGATGACACATTTAATCATCAAAACTGGTGGCAGGTGCGGGAACAATTCATCAAAAAACCCCTCAACGATCGGACGGCGGCCTATAATGCGATCGAACAGATGTTAGCCACCCTCGATGAACCCTTTACCCGTCTCCTGCGACCGGATCAATACCATAACCTACAAATTAGCACCACGGGGGAATTATCGGGGGTAGGACTGCAAATTAATATCAATCCCGATAATGGTTACTTAGAAGTAGTTGCCCCCCTTGCCGGTTCTCCTGCTGAGGCCGCTGGTTTAACTAGCCACGATCGCATTTTGTTTATTGATGGTATCGATACCACTACTTTAACCCTCGATGCGGCGGCGGCCAAAATGCGCGGGACCGCCGGAACAGAAGTTTCCTTAGTCATTCTTCCCTATCAAAAAAGTCAACCAAAAACCCTATCTTTAACCCGTCAACGCATTTCTTTAAGTCCAGTGGTAGCGGTTTTAGATAAAAATTCTAGTTCCTTGCCCATCGGTTATGTGCGCTTAAATCAATTTAGTGCTAACGCTGCCAAAGAAGTCTCGGAAGCTGTGACGAACCTACAAAAACAAGGAGCCAAGGGTTATATTTTAGATTTAAGAAATAACCCCGGTGGTTTACTGCAAGCGGGCATAGAAATCGCTCGGATGTGGATTAATCAGGGAACGATCGTTTATACGGTTAATCGCGAGGGAATTGCCGATAGTTTTGCCGCTTCTGGTAATGCTTTAACCGACTCGCCTTTAGTCGTTTTAGTCAATCAGGGAACCGCCAGTGCCAGCGAGATTTTAGCTGGAGCATTACAGGACAATCAACGGGGAGTTTTAGTGGGAGAAAAGACTTTCGGTAAGGGATTAATTCAGTCCCTATTCGAGTTACCCGATGGGGCAGGATTAGCGATTACCGTCGCCAAATATGAAACTCCCGCCCACCATGATATTCATAAGTTAGGAATTATGCCGGATCAAGTGGTAGCACAGGAACCGATAACCTATGAGGAAATCGGCACCGAAAAAGATAGTCAATACCAAACGGCGATTCAGTTTTTAAACCAGAACACCGTTTTAGCCAAAGCTTCCTAAAGTGGGGTTTTCAGTTATCAGTTACCAGTTATCAGTTACCAGTTATCAGATGCGAGTTTTCAGGATTCTTCGTTACTTGGTATAGTTCGATCGGGGGGCATAAATCGACTAAATCCTTATCTGGCAAGAGACTTAATTGATTAGTTCGCTCTAGACAAAAACAATTGACAAAAATCGCCAAATGCCTTTTTACATAAGGGTTCCATCCCTTATAAACCCCGTCCATTGCATAACACAAACCGAAGAGCCATTTAGGGGTTTAGGGGTTTAGGGAAATTTCAGCCAAATGCTCTACTTCCCCACTTCCCACTTCCCACTCCCCCACACCCCACACCCCACACCCCAGTTCCCACTTCCCCACACCCGACGGCATAAATCGAACAAATTAGCCATTTTTTCCATCAATATCTAAATTAAGATGAAAACCTGTTTGATTTGGAGAGAATGCTAACATCGATTAGAATTTTCCCAGTCCGGGTTTTTCAACCTTGCAACCTTAACTCATCCTTGATCTTAACGCCATGCAGAGATATATTCGATCGCCCCTAGCCCTAACCCTGAGTATCAGCGTCTTAGCTAATTTTTTAACCGCTTGTAATAATGCCCAAACCCCGAATAACAACGCCTCTAGTCCCACCACCACTGCCCCCGGTGATGAGGGCTTAAAATTAGGAGCATTACTGCCCATTACTGGAGATTTAGCCGCTATTGGTCAAAATATGCCCGAAGCAGCCGCCCTAGCGGTGGAGACTATCAATGCCTGTGGTGGAGTCAATGGCAAACCCGTCACCCTCGTGAAAGAAGATGACCAAACCGATCCCGCTGCTGGTGCTTCAGCGATGACAAAACTAGCGGAGGTGGATAAAGTAGCCGGTGTGGTCGGTTCCTTTGCCAGTAGCGTCTCAGGAGCAGCCGTCGATGTGGCGGTGAGAAAGAAAGTTATGTTAGTCTCTCCGGGTAGCACCAGTCCTGTATTTACTGACAGGGCGAAAAAAGGCGATTTTCAAGGTTTTTGGGCGCGGACGGCTCCTCCGGACACCTACCAAGCTCAAGCTTTAGCGGTCCTAGCTAAGAAAAGGGGTTTTCAAAATGTGGCCACCGTCGTGATCAATAACGATTACGGAGTCGGATTTGAACGGGAATTCGTGAGCGCTTTCGATAAATTAGGCGGCACGATCACTAATAAGCAAAATCCCGTCCGTTATGACCCGAAAGCTGCCACTCTCGATAGTGAAGCGGCGGCTGCCTTCGCTAACCAACCGGATGCTGTAGCGGCAGTCCTTTACGCTGAAACGGGCAGTTTATTACTGCAAGCGGCCTATAAACAGGGGTTGACCAAAGGAGTTACTGTCCTCCTCACTGATGGGGTTTATTCGGAAGATTTCACCAAACAGGTGGGGAAAGGAACCGATGGTAAGTCAATTATTGCCGGCGCCCTAGGTACAGTCCCTGGGGCCGACGGTCAAGCTTTAAGCGCTTTTACTACTCTCTGGAAGGAAAAAACTGGCAAGGATGTCACCGCTTTTGTTCCCCATACTTGGGACGCGGGGATTTTATTGATGTTAGCAGCCGAGGCGGCTAAATCTAACACTGGTGAAGGGATTCAAAGCAAGATTCGTGAGGTGGCTAACGGTCCGGGGACGGAAGTAACCGATGCTTGTCAAGCCATGGAAATGATTCGCAAAGGCGAGGATATTAACTATCAGGGGGCCAGTGGCAATGTGGATATCGATGAAAATGGCGATGTGGTCGGTAGTTACGATGTCTGGACTGTTAAGGATGACGGCACTCTCAAGGTTATCGATAAGGTGACACCCAATCAGTAATTAGGGTATGCTGAAAAAGTTTTTCAGCATACCCTCAGTAAGGCTCTGAGGGGAATGTTTCTAGCTCCCACCAAATCAGCATCAAGTTTACCCTTCCCTACCGCTCAACGAGTCTGGGTAGGGAATCTCTGGGATATTCGTGGAAATAATCTTGATTAAAGTCTCTGGTCTTGATTTTGGGGATAACTGGGGAATAGATCTCTGGGGAAATCCTCGGCACTTAAACAGGTTTGTAAAGCTTGGGAGGGATTATTTTTGTCCACACCACGACTGACAGCGATAACGCACTCGGAAAAGCGACCGGGTAATAAACTTTGACGACAGGAATCTAAAATCTGTTTAGAAATCCCTAATTTATCGGGTTCCTTGGCTGTTTCCGTTTGTTTGAGGGAATTAGTGGCAAATAAGGGGGCAGCGCGATGGATATCGACCACACAATTACCTAGGTCGATGGGACGACGCACTTGAAAACAAGCTTGCAGAGCCAGATTACCATCGATCGGGGTTTTGGATTTAATCATCGCCACACAGCGGGATAATTCTTTAGGAATTAATGCTTCTGAACAAGCGGTGGCGGCATCTTGGGGACTGACTCCCGTGCCGACAATCTGACTGATACAGGCACTAAATTGATTATTGTTGCCAAATGCGATCGCTGTTCGGTTCATTTCTACTAAGCCAAGGGAAATAGTAGCGATCGCGCTCCAACTAGCAATTTTTTTAATATGGTTTTTCATCGTTCGCTCACACCGAGGATTTTAAGGCTAACTGGCCTTGATTTTAACAGATTCACGGGCAATGGGGGAATGGGGAGATGGGGAGATGGGGAGATGGGGAGATGGGGAGATGGGGTAGGGTTGATTCATGAATCAACCCTACCTTGAATCAACCCTAGGGAGATGGGGGGATAGGGAATGGGGAAATTCAACTAATACCCCAAAACCCTAACACCCAACCCCCAAAACCAAAGAGCCAAAATTAGTATTCTGGTACAGAAGAATCGACTTCGCGACTCCAGGCGCTGATGCCACCTTTGACGTTAATTCCTTCGATACCTGCCTCTTTGAGGATAGCGAGGGCTTTAGCGGAACGTCCCCCCATCTTACAATGGGCGATAAGACGATAACCGTTGACTAATTCCTTAATTTTGGGAATTGCCGCACCATTTTCGATATCGGGTAGGGGAATTAATACCGAGTTGGGGATATTAGCGATTTGGTACTCGTTGGGATTACGCACATCGATGAGAATGTAATCATTGGCATTGCTGTCAAGTAGTTCCTTTAACTCTACTACGGTAATTTCTGTCATTTTTTGCTGTTCTGCTGCTTCTTGTGCTTTTGCTTGCGGAATACCGCAGAATTGTTCGTAATCAATTAATTTTTCAATGACGGGACGGATGGGATTCGGACGCAATTTTAACTCGCGGAATTTCATTTCCCAAGCATTGTAGAGCAGTAAACGACCACTGAGGGTATCCGGAGCGCCAAGGATAATTTTAATGGCTTCTGTGGCTTGAATTGTGCCGATTACTCCGGGTAAAACCCCTAAAACGCCGCCTTCCGCACAGGAGGGAACCATCCCCGGTGGTGGCGGTTCGGGATAGAGATCGCGGTAGTTGGGACCGCCTTGGTAGTTAAAAACGGTTGCCTGTCCTTCAAAGCGGAAAATTGAGCCATAGACGTTGGGTTTGTCGAGAAGAACACAAGCATCATTAGTCAGATAACGGGTGGGGAAATTATCCGTCCCGTCGATGATTACATCATAGGGGGCTAAAATGTCAAGGGCATTTTCGGAACTTATGCGGGTTTCGTACAAATCCACCTGACAATAGGGGTTAATTTCTAGAATTCTGTCCTTAGCGGAAACAATTTTCGGTTTACCTACCCAGGAAGTGCCGTGAATAATTTGACGTTGCAGATTGGAACTATCGACGATATCGAAGTCAACAATACCGATTCTACCGATGCCAGCCGCCGCTAGATAGAGTAAAAGCGGGGAACCGAGTCCCCCGGTGCCGATGCAGAGAACACTGGCGGCTTTTAGTTTTTTTTGACCTTCTAAGCCCACTTCGGGCAGAATAATGTGTCGAGAGTAGCGTTGAACCTCCTCTTTGGAAAGTTCGATCGCCGCGAGATTAGGATTTAGCATAGATTGGGTAAATAGTGAAACCTGACTCGATTCGGGCAAGAATTTCGTCTCAGCACGGTTTAGAGACAAAAATCAGGAAGACTCGATCGCTTCCTGGATTTTCAATTCTTTCTATGCCTATGATAGTGTGAGGGTCTGGCTCCCTGTTGTTAATATTAGTTAACTTTCCCCTGCTACTTGGGCGCGGTATTCACTAGCGGAGAGGGTATCAGCCAAGGCAGTATCGGGATTTTCTACCCGCACTTTTAATAACCAACCCTCCCCGTGGGGATCATCGGCAATTAATTCGGGGGAGTCAATCATCGCTTGATTGCGATCAACTACGGTCCCCGAGACGGGAGGATAAAGATCTTCTACCGCTTTTACCGATTCGATCGTGCCGAAACTACTACCTACTTCCAGCGCCTCTCCCAATTCGGGCAATTCTAGAAACACGATATCACCCAATTGATCGACGGCAAAAGCACTAATTCCCAAGGTAGCGATTTCACCTTCGAGTCTGACGTATTCGTGGGTTTCTAGGTATCTCAAATCCTCGGGATATTCCAGTTCCATCGTCTGTCTCTAAATATTTACAGCATCAGTTAGTTTACTAGATCTCTTGGGGAAAATGTTCATCGGCTAGGGCTGTTTTATTGCCGATCGCTACCTAGACAAAATTAATTACACCGATCGAACCCTGATTAAACAGCTAGAATTGGTCTAGGTTGATCGGGGAACACCGGAACACTGGAACAATAACCGGTTTAAATACCTCCTAGCCTACTTAAGTAGGGAGGCACAATTATTTGTAGGATGGGTTAGCGGTAGCGTAACCCATGCGGGCGTTGGGTTTCATGCTTCAACCCAACCTACGTTCATCTTATATTTAATTCCACCCACCCACTTATGTTAAATCCCATCTTAGAGCCTCGTGGTGGCGAACATCAAACCATAAGAGCCTTTTTTGAGCCAAAAACCATCGCTGTGGTGGGATTTAATCGCCAAAATCCCCAACTTGATCGCACTCTTTTACATAATCTCCATCATAATCCCGGTCAGCACCGCCTTTATCTAGTTAATCCTCACCCCGAAAACTGGCTCGATCTTCCCACCTATAGCAGTTTAGAGGATATCCAGGCGGCGATCGATCTGGTAATTATCACCGCCCCCGCTCCCGAAATTCCCGCTATTATCGCCCAATCTGTCGAAAAACAGGTTAAATGCGCCCTGATTCTCTCCACGGGTTTTCGGGAAACTGGACAGACAGGGGAAAATTTACTTAGGGAAATTAAAGCGATCGCTGGTCAAAAATTACGCATAATCGGTCCCCATAGCTCAGGAATCTGCAATATAAGCCAAAATCTTAACGCCACCTTTTCCCCCATCCTGCCGAAAACCGGTTCAATTGCCCTGATTAGTCAAAGTGGGGCGATCGCTGCTGCCGTGCTTGATTGGAGTTTAAGCGAAAATGTCGGTTTTAGTCACTTTATCTCCCTCGGAGTCCTTTTAGATGTGGATTGGGGCGAATTACTCTATTATTTAGGAGACGATCCCCAAACCAAAAGCATCGTTATCTACTTGGAATCCCTGAATAATGCCCGCTCTTTTCTGTCCTCAGCCCGAGAAGTTGCCCTAAATAAACCAATTATCGCCATTAGTCGCCACAGTACCGACTTTGACCCCACTTCTCTTTCCCATGCTGGCAAATTAACCAGCGATCAGCTAACTCTCTCCGCTGCCTTTGCTCGCTGTGGCATCGTGGAAGTACAAAGACTGGCCGATCTCTTGAATATCACGCAAGTTTTAGCGAAAATTCCCCGATTTCCCCGGGGAAAACGCTTGACAATCATCAGCAATGGTTTTGCTCCCGCTCTTTTAGCGGCCTCGGCTTTACTGGCGGAAGATGGACAACTGGCAACCCTTACCCCCGCAACGATCGGAAAACTAGCGCCTCTTGTTCCCACGGATATCGTCCCCCAAAATCCCATCGATCTGCGTCGCGGCAGCGATCCCGATAGCTACGCTCGCGCCCTAGAGATCGCTTTAGCGGATGCACATACCGACGCGGTGTTGATGATTCTCTCGCCTCGCTTTAACACCGATCTGCGAGAAATTGCCTTTAGAATCGCTTCAATCGCTCAAAATAGCAAAAAACCCATTTTAGCAAGTTTGATGGGGGGAGAGGGCATTGCAGAGGGAGTAGCGTTATTAAATCAGCAGGGTATCCCCACCTATCGCTATCCCGATTCGGCCGCCAGGGTGTTTAATTTGCTCTGGAAATATGAAGAGAATCTGCGCGGTCTTTATCAAACGCCAATTTTAACCAATTCTCAGGAAAATGGCTCCGATCGAGTTTTAGTGAGCCAGATTATCGAGCAAGCAGGGGATAGAACAATTCTCAGTGAGCCAGAGTCTTTAGATATACTGAAAGCTTATGGAATCCCTGTTATTGTCACTAAAATTGCCGAAAGTGCCGCAGAAGCAGTTAATCTCGCTGAATCTCTCGGTTATCCCGTGGTGATGAAACTGTATTCGAGGACGATTATCCATAAAAGTGCGGTGGGTGGGGTACAATTGCCGCTTTTTTCCCCTAGGGCAGTGGTACAAGCATATCAGGCGATCGAAGCTAATATTAGCGCACAAGTGGGTGGGGAGCATTTTCTCGGAGTGATTATTCAACCGATGTTAGAAATCGATCGAGGATATGAGTTAATTATCGGCTCTAATTACGATGATCAGTGCGGACCGGTGATAATTTTTGGTACTGGTGGCCGTTTAGTCGATATTTTTCAAGATTACGCCACCGCTCTACCTCCTTTAAATACTAATCTCGCTCGCCGACTTTTAGAAAAAACCAAGATTTATCGGGCTTTTCAGGGGCTAAATGGGATTAAATCGCTTAATTTAGCGAATTTAGAGCAAATAATCGTTAAATTTAGTCACCTGGTCAGTGAACAACCTCGCATTAAAACTATCGATATTAATCCCTTTTTTGCCGATTCAGAGCAATTAATCGCCCTTTCCGCTTCTATCCTTCTTCATCCTCCAACTACACCCCCAGAAAAGTTATCTCATCCGGCGATTCGTCCCTATCCCGAACATTATATAGAACCTTGGACGACGAAAAGAGGCTTAAAAGTGCTAATTCGTCCAATTCAGGCAGCAGATGAGCCTTTAGTGCGACAATTTCACCATTATCTCTCGGAAGAAACCATTTATTATCGTTATTTTCATCTTGTCAATCTCGATCGCCAAACCGCTTATGATCGTCTTACGCGCATTTGTTTTATCGATTATGATCGAGTAATGAGCTTAGTGGTAGAGATTAATAAAGATCAGACGGAAGAGCCAGAAATTATCGCTATAGGACGCTTAAATAAACTGCATGGCGTTAATGTGGCGGAATTTGACCTATTAGTTAGGGATGACTATCAAGGTCAAGGAATTGGTACAGAATTACTACGTCGCTTGGTTACTATTGGCAAAAAGGAAGGATTAGAGGGAATTGAAGGGGAAATTTTAAGGGATAACCGTGCTATGCAGATGATAGCCGCCAAAGTAGGGTTTTCTCTCTATAAAACTGCCGATTTTGTCAAAGCGGAACTTGAATTATGAAGCCTTTTTGACAAGCTGATCACTAATTCTCTGGCTGAATTGTTTGGGCTAATCCTTGCTCTAAAGTAAAGGGAGGTTGCCAATCTAGGGTTTTTTGAATATAGCTAGAGTCAACGGTAAGAGAACCAAGCAAGCGATCGATATTATAGCTGTTAAAAGGGAGATTTTTCCCTGTTATAGATTCTACCCTATCACCCAGATAACCTAAGAATCTAAGTAAGGTAGTGGGGACGGGTAGCAATTGACAGGGTTGTTGAATTCGTTGAGCAATAAGTCGAATTAATTGGGGAGTCGAAACAGCTTGGTTATCGCTAATTAAAAAGATTTGATTAGCGGCATTAGGATGATCTAAACAGGTAATAATGGCAGCAACTAAGTTACCCACAAAGACAAAACTACGACGATTTTTGATCGCACCAAAAGGTAAAGGTAATCCCCGTTTAATTAGTTTCATCAAGCGCTCCATATTAGCACGATTGCCTAGTCCGTAAACTAGAGTAGGACGAAGGATCGTCCAAGTCATGTCACTATCTTTTGCTAGTTCAATTAAAGCTTGTTCTGCTTGCAGTTTACTACGACCATAGGGACTATCAGGGTGACAGGGAGAATTTTCGTTAAGAATATTATCACTTTCGGCAGCCATAGCATGAATAGAACTGACAAAAATAAAGTGCTTAACTCCCGCTTTTAGCGACTGCTTCACTAGGTTAATAGTCCCCTTAGTGTTAACTTTTATAAATGCTGCTTCTGGATTGGATATAGTCTCATGAAGGATATGAGCGCGTCCTGCTAGATGAATAACGGTATCAATGCCTAGCAATGCTTCTTGCCAATCGGTCATATCATCAATTTCACCCACCTGAATGGCCTTAATTGACAGGGATGCAGGAAACTCAAATTTCTGGCGAATTGCAGCTGTTATCTGGCAGTTATGTTGATGTAAAATTGGCAGTAAGTGGCTGGCAATAAAGCCGGTAGAACCTGTAACTAAAACGTTTTTCATTATTAATTATTCAATTAAGTTTAGTAAAGTTTCCAACCATGTTTATTGAAAAAATACACAGCCGATTGAGCAAAAACTATTGCCAGTTTAGTAGAGTTGTGCGCTCCTCTTGCCCAATGATGATAAATATTTACATGGGGGTAAAGTATGGTTTTGTATTTTTTAGACATTCTAAGGGTCAAATCATAATCTTCAAAATACATGAACATATTTTTATCAAAATAGCCAATATCATCTAAATATTTTCTGTTAAATAGCATAAAACAACCACTAATAATCGGTACTTCCATTATCTGGTTATAGCTAATATCTCGCATTTCATACCAGTCCAATCTCTTTTTGAAAAGAAATTGCATTTTTTTAGGAATAAAACGTCTAATAAATAAGGTTAAAACTGTGGGTTGACGCTTACAAAGGTATTGGATGTCCCCATTAGGGTAAGATATTTTTGGAGTAATCAATCCCACATCTTGATGTTTATCGAGGTAGTGAATAAGTTCAGTTATCACATTATTATCAAAATAAACATCTGGATTAATAACTAAATGATAATCATAATTTTTAGCCCTAGTAATAGCTAGGTTATGTCCTTGACCAAAACCAGTATTGTTACCATTATTGAAGTAATAATCTATATCGTATTCCTGAAAATTATCAAAGATTTTTTTGAATTCATCAGTAGGAGAATTATCTACTACAGATAAATTAATTTCTATGGGTGTGCTGAACAGAGATTTAATTGCTTGAATAACTATCTCTGGGTCATTTTTGTAAAGGACAAGGGAGGCAGTAAGTTGCATAAGTATCTAAAGCTATCTTTTACTAAAAAGAGTATCCAAACAATTCTATATCTTCCTTGAGATGTTCACTAATAATATTTTTAGTTTCTTCGTTATAATAACTCCTGTAGTCTCGCTGACGTTGAGGATTTTGATTGACGGTTGCTAGTTTTACTTTTGGTAACTTAAGCAATTCTAGTATTCTCTCATAGTCTTTTTGTCAAGTTTCAAATATAGTTAAAACATTCCCAGTCATTTAAGATAATTTTTCTCAGAGATTTCTCCAAAGACGACAACGCTACTTTGGGATTACGGATAAAAAGAGAGTTGTATTTGCAGGAAATTAACATTTTATTCTCGCCTCCAGTTGATTTTTTAGTGACCGTCGTAGAACTAGATTTTTTTTGCTATAATAACCTTCTGATCTTCAATTACATTGCGCGTCGAGTTTACTAGACGTATTTCAGCGTGAAAACCACAACTTTCTAACCGTTTAGTTATATCCAATCCGTAATTTCTGAAGGCAAGAACTCTTCCCTGTCCTCGAATCCGATCGCCATGATACTCCGGCTCAAGTTGATGTATGATAGTCCCATCAGGCTGTAAGAAACATCTTTCAACTGTCTTCGGTTTATCTGATAAAGGCACGGTAAAGATAAAGTATCCATCTTTTTTTAGGACTCTGTAAATTTCAGAAAAACCCTTGCTGTCATCAGGAACATGCTCAAAAACTTCGGTGGAAGTCACTAAATCAAAAGATTCGTCGTTGAGAAAAAGATTTTGAACGTCTTGACAGACAACAGAGTTCTTCATCAATCCTAGAGGTACATCATCAAAGTATTCAGAAAAGTATAAATTTTTAAATTTACCCTTTAAGAATTTATACAAAGCTCCGCGAGAAGACAACTCGTAAACAGAGGTACTGGTTGAAAAATTTAGAGATTCAATGGTCAAACCAACTGCTCTATGAATTTTAGTATATCTACAGTTTAAACAACGAGTACCAAAATATCCTGGATGTATCCGAACCACCACAGAACCGCATAAATTACAAATCCCAATCATCTAAATAGAGCCTCCTTTTATTTTTATATATGGTTATAGTTCATAATTTTTAATTAGCATCAATTAATTTTTTGTACTCCTGATAGTAATTGTAACACATACTTTCCAAAGAAAAAAGTTTTTCTGCTTTTAACTTAGCCCGAGAAACTTTGTCTTTAATTTCATCTAACATAAGTATTTTGTTGTTCAAGTCATCTATATCATCAAGTTTGAAAAATGTCACTTCATTGTCGTCAAACATCTCTCGAAATGTCGGAATATCAGAACAGATAATTGGAATTCCTAAACTGGCAGCTTCAACTAATGCAATACCAAATCCCTCTGAACGAGATGGAAAAATAAAGACATCACTTTCTAGGATAATTTCCCAGGGATTGTCTACAAATCCCAAAAAATAACACCTTTGTCCTACATCCAACTTGCTGGCTAAGAATTGTAAATTTTGAATATATTGAATATTAGAACCACCTATTAATGTTAGATGATATTGCTCATTTAACGCAAGAACTTTTAAAATTTGATCTATCCCTTTTCTAGCTCCTAAATTTGAGAGAGTTGAAATATTAGTCATATTTGATGATTTAATAGTTTGAACGCTATTAACTGAAATTCGAGGTACTCCATTATAAATTAGCTCTCCATCTTTTAACCCTATTTTTCTATAGTAGTTTTGTTGTACTCCAACTGTAAAAACCAGTCGATCAAATTTGCTTGAAACAAAATTCCATAGAGCATTATAAATCACTGATAAAGGCATTCCATATGAATACATTAGTTCTTCATGACGAAAACCATGAACTGTTGTAATTTTTTTTCCTCGAATTCTAGCCATATTTAGCCAGGTATAGCAATCTGGTTTCATTCCATGAGAATGGATAACATCAAATTCATTTAATTCATCATCAAACTTGACCAAAGATATCTTCTTTGTTGGAACCTCAACATTAAACTTGAAATTTCTTGATTTCGCATCTTTAAAGTAAAAAATTTTTACAAAACAATCTTTTAAGAGATTTTGAGCCAAAAGAAATGGAATTCTTGTCAGTCCACTATCTTCTAGACTGGGAACGATAAAAGCTACTTTCATATGAATAATAATTTACATTTTATACTTCTATTTGTTGACAATTATAGACTTTCGGTACTTTATGATGCTTAACCATCTACTATTGATAAGCTAAACCGAAGAACCAAAATTCTTAACAAAGGTAGTAATACGCAACTTCCTCTTTAAATACCTAATTAATACAACGCCAAGAGATATTAGTCTATCTATTGGTGATTGTTCTAAAACCTCGCTTCTCGCTCTAAACTCCTCCTTCAAGGCTAATTTTACATCTGAGGAGCGACCCCCCAGTAAATATTCAGCAGTGGCATAATCAAATTGTTTGGGTTTTGATACTTGAGTGAATCTGAGCCAGAGATGGTAATCCATAGCACATTTATAATCATTGTCAAACCCATTTACTTCTTCCATCAAAGCTCGTTCAGAAAAAACAGTTGGATGGGGAATTGTATTTACTATGTGAAGTAGTTTTTGACTAAATTTAGGGGGACAGAAACAACCCACTATAGTATCATCTGTGTGACTTCTCAATAGTTGATTACCAAAACACCATCGCCAGCCTTCTGAATTATAAGATGAAACCACTGACGACAGGGTTGTGTCAGCAGCAAATTTATCCCCTGCATGTAAGTGATTAATTAGAATTCCTGTCGCCAAACTTATCCCTTTATTCATAGCGTCAGAAATTCCTGCGTCTGGTTCGCTTACCCAATAATCAATTACTTCTTCATACTTGCGTATAATATCAACTGTACCGTCCGTGGAACCTCCGTCTATGATGATATATTCCACGTTATCATAAGTCTGGCTAATGATACTCTGAATTGTCTGCTCTAAGTGCTTTTCTCCATTAAAAACTACCGTTATAATAGTAACCAAAGGAACTGTAAATTTTTCCGATAACTCACTTGTCTCCCCGTAGGAGTGCTTGAAATATCCCTTTGTTCTTAATCCTCCTTCTCCCTTGCGTTCTAGATTTGCTGGAGATAATATTGGATATTGTAGGGGATCAGAAGTGAGCTTGCGAGTCGTGGAAAAGTTATGATTGAGATTAATTATTTTCATTGTTTTTTAGGGGCGAGTAATCTTTAAGCAATCATCCAGAAAGAACCGGGTAATCGATCTTTATTAAGTACCTAGGCAAAATTATTTACACATGACGATCATTGCCCCGTAAGGGTTTTAGCTCGATCGGGCAGGTAATTAATTTTGCATGACTACTTATAAGCATTGATATTCTCAAGAAACACAGAATTCTTATAATAAGATACCATAGATAAGGATGCCAACACTTCAAACTTTTTATTGAACTGTAGAAAAGTCTCTAAAAAGTATTGCTCGTTCCAGTATCGTGATTCTTTCAGATTCCATTCGATGGGATAATCATAGGGAAAAAATATATCGTGAATATGAACTAAGACTCCTGTTTGTAAACGGGGATAAACTTGAAGAAATTCAAACTCTACATCACTACCAGACTTAAATACATGACTAGAATCAACGAACAGAATATCATTGGTTTGCAGGGATTCAAAAACAGACAAATCTACGGCTTCTACTTTCTGGTTAAGCAAACTAAATTCTAGAAAATATTTACTAACATTAGCAAAGTCTTTTAAAAAATCTTGAGGATAAGGCTCGATCGAGATCAGTTGTGATTTTTGGGAATTTTCTATAAAATTCATTCTCAAAGCTGCGGCGATAATTTTAGTGCTACCACCTGAGCCAATTTCAATTATCCGAGACGGCTTTTTTTCTCTGACCATAGCATAGAGGACTTCTGCATCACCACTAATGAGACCAGAACTATCTTCGGAATAACCAAATGCTGAAAAAATTTCTTTATTGTTAAATTCTAAAGCATATTTTTCTAGTAAATATTTAACCAGTTCAGTTTGCTTGTCTAGATGCCATTCAATTGAGCTAAGAGGCCTTTCTTTGCCCGCGTATGTCATAATTTCCTGACGGTTGGGTATGGGCTGATAAAAATGGTCAGTAATTAGGGTGTAGCCAATATTTCTTAAGAGGGGATTGAATATTTGTCTGGCTAGAGCAAATTTAATATTTTTTCTACCCTGTTCGGTTTGCATACGGTTAAGTAATTTTTTCAACATTGTCAACCTTTACACTACTAATATTTACTGTCATGTTTTTTCGTCAAAGCCAACTGGGAACTGGCATCCTTGATCAAACTATTACTAGCTGGTTGTTTCCTATTAAATCTTGACAAAATACTGATGCGGCAGCCTGTCACCCATAATGGGCAATTTAATTAACCAACCAGTTCAAGACCGGATTCAATGGGTATATTGGGTACATCTTACCCGATGATCAACTTCTTGTAAAGAAAAATTTTAACCAGCTAACACCAGAAAGCGAACAAGAGTTTTCTAAGGTTATTGGTTGTCTATGCTTGATGCTCCTATCCTATTAGCTTTCTGGAGAGTTATTGTACTTTGGCCGGTCAACATCTAGATTTATTCTGGCAAATCTCCAAAACGCTCTCGATAGCGTTGAAGCAATGCTTCCAAATCCTCAGCCCGCATTTTTTCCTGTTGGGCCCGCATTCTTTCCTGTTCGGCCCGCATTCTTTCCTGTTGGGCCCGCATTCTTTCCTGTTCAGCCCGCATTCTCTCTTGTTCAGCCCGCATTCTCTCTTGTTCAGTTAGCTCTGACTCCGTGGGCAGTAAATCGCCGGCAAAAGTCGCCCAACGCAGCCAAACTGCCTCGACTCCCTTATACTCCCCTTGCCAGCGTACCAAGGACAAACCCAGCCTTTGACTGAAAAATCTTTCTCCCATCTCTAGAGATAATGGCTCGTAGTTGCCGTCTCTAAGGATAAAACCCGCCCAGTCTTCAGGATTAAAGGGATCGTACCAGAAATATTCTGGCACTCGCAAACGGTCTTGATAGATTGCTTTCTTTTCAGTTTTATCCTGTGGAGCGGTACTTTCGGAAAGGAGTTCGATAACCACATCGGGAGCTTTCCCTTCTTCCCAAACCACCCAACTTTTTCTTTCCGCTTTGGGAACTCCCAGGACAGCAAAGAAATCGGGACCGCGAAATTCCTCGTTTTTTAACTGTGCGGCGCTGAAATAAACGAACATATTGCCGCCTACATAGCCATCTTCCCTAGCAGCTAACCAGGGTAACAAGGTATCTATGAGTATATCCATCTGGAGTTTATGTCGTTGGGTTTCCATGGGAACGCCGTCATCGCAGGGCAATTCATCTTGAGTGGGTAGTGAAGGTCGAGAAGGGGCAATAGTTGAAGTCATGGGAGCTACGTTGGTGATTAGACTTAAGGGGCTTTTTCCTCTAGCATTGGGGAAAATATCTAGGGGCTAGAATTGAGACGGGGCAAAACATCACGGCAATTATAGCCTAAATGTATTATTGCTCATTCTTCTCTTCTGAATGGAAATATAAGTGGACTCTATCTGATGTCCAAGTTGGAACCCCTGTTCCAAAGAAATCTTGATCTTCCGTCCAAATCGGGCAGTTAAAAAGAAGGGCGGTTGCTAAAATCGGCCAGTCATCAAGATCTCTTTGTTTTATGCGTTTTATGGCCTCTGATTGATGTTGACTATAGAGCGAAGCTGGCACAACCTCTACAATGTTCGACACGCGGCCGAATCCTTCTCTAACAAGTGCCAGATCAAGTCCTTTGGAAGCCGCTATTTTGGGAATGTATTCTTGTGCATCATCAAGACAGACATCGGGAGTTAGAAAACAAGCGTTGTCGCCGACAGATTGCATCAACCTCGCCACCTTCACCCCAAATACACTTCTTATGATGATATTAGCGTCGAGAACGACGAATTTGAGTCTCACTTGTCCAAATCCTTTCTCTGATTTGTTCTGTCAGCTTCACGCATCTGACGAAACTCACGAACAATATCGTCTTCGGAAATTCCCTTTTGACTTAACAGATACTCAAATTGAGCGGCCACCGCTTGTAAGGCAGCGATATCTGCGCTTTTACTCCCCTGTTTAACCGGGAAATAGAACCCAACAGTATGACCGTGACGTAGTACCTCAACGGGAGTCTCACCGTATATGTATTTAGGGAGTTCGCTCCGAAATTCTCGCACCCCAATTTTCTCAATGTCATGCTTATCCATAGTCTCTCTCGTTGTGTTCATACTGTGTACACAGTGTAGCACTATTTGAGAAGGGATATCAACAAATAAATTTGCTCATGTTTTACCATAGAGTAGTCACCCAACTTTTTCTTTCCGCTTTGGGAACTCCCAGGACAGCAAAAAAATCAGGACCGCGAAATTCCTCGGTTTTTAACTGTGCGGCACTGAAATAAACGAACATATTGCCCCCCACATAGCCATCTTCCCTCGCCGCTAACCAGGGGAACAAGGCATCAATGAGGATATCCATCTGGAGTTTATGTCGTTGGGTTTCCATGGGAACGCCGTCATCGCAGGGCAATTCATCTTGGGTGGGCAGTGAAAGTCGAGAAGGGGCAATGGTTGAAGTCATGGTAGCTACGCTGGTGACTAGACTTATGGGGATTTTTCCTCTAGCACTAGGGAAAATATCTAGCCGCTAGAATTCAGACAGGGGCAAAATATTATGGTCATTATAGCCTAAATGTATTATTGCTCTTGCTCAAGATATCACTGTATAACTCTAAATATTTTTCTGCCTGTAACTCTAAAGTAAATTCTTGCTCCACTTTTTGCCTTGCCTGAATACACAATTTGTTATACCTTTCTCTATCTTCTAATACCCAATTAATTCCGCTTGCCAAGTCCTCCACCTCGAAGGGTTTGGCCAGATAACCATTTTGTTGATGTTCGATCATATCAGGCATTCCACCAATTTTAAAGGCCACAGAGGGAGTGGCACAGGCGAGAGCTTCCATGACTGTATTGGGAAGATTATCCTCAATTGAGGGAGCAACAAAAATATCGGCGGCGGCATAGACTAAAGCTAGGGAAATATCATCATTTAATCTGCCTAAATAATGGGTTTTCAGTCCAAAATCAGGCGGATTAACTGGTTCAGAAGCACCGAAGACCACTAACTCTAATTTATGCTGCCATATTTCCCCCTGACTGAGTTTTTTTATAGCAGGTAGCAGCAGATGAAACCCTTTTCGGTTATCGCTGGTAGGACTCATAGCCCCAAAGAGAATAAGCTGTTTATCTTGGGGTAATCCTAAGAGATGGCGAGCAGTGTTTTTCTCGATTGGTTTATACTTTTGAATATCTAAGCCATTGGCAATTACTTCTATCCGTAAATCCTGGAATAGAGAACTATTTCTAGCGCAATCTGCTAACCATTGACTGGGGGTAACAATAGTCAGATTGAGATTTTTCCAAGCTTTGGCTTTTCGCCACCAAACCCAACGAGAAATATCCCCATCTTGCTGACTTTTTAGTTGAGGACAATGACCACAGGATTGGGTATAGCGATCACATTCTCCACTATAATGACAACCACCCGTAAAAGGCCACATATCGTGAGCCGTCCAAACAAGAGGTTGCTTAAATTTGGCTAGGGTTTCAATTTGTAAAAACCCGGCATTAATCCAGTGTAAGTTAATAATATCTGGACTAATTTGGGCTACTCTAGAAACAAGGCGATCGGGAAGCCATTGGATAGAATAAGGTGTTCTCTCTCTTTGAGAATATAATGACAAGGGCAAGTGATCAACAGTAGGTATTAGCTTTGTCCATCCCTTCATTAATTTACTTGCTGGCGATAAAACAGTATAGTCATCAGTCGTTTTATCATTAACTAGCATAGTCGCTGCTACACTGATCCGATGTAACCCTTTATGCAGACGATGAGCGGCTATAAAAGCCCCTCCTTGACTATCAGAATTACTTAGTAAACATACTTTCATAATTTAAATAACATCTTTTCTATTTACATAGTTTTCCTTATTCTAAGAGCGGTATTTATCAAAGTCAATAAAGTTAATGTTACGGATATCAAGACTTTAATTTTCAACTAATACGGCGGTTACTCTATCCATCTGGCACAGACAAATCCTTATTGGATAAGCCTTTCGGCGTGAAAAATGTACCAGAACAAACATGAATCCGCCGTAACACTCTGAAACTTTTAGTTTAAAAAAAGCCAAGGATCGTTGAATTACAGAGGAAATTCCCAGTCAGATAAAACTTCTGCTAGAATATGATCGAGTTTATCCACTGTATCTGGATGTAACTTTTCTAGATATTGACCAGTTTTACCAGAACGCTGATGTTTCATAACCTCTATCTTTTGAACTGGGTTAGCTTTTGTCGTTAATCGAGCAATTTCTTCTTGAGAAGGATTTAATTCTAAAAATTCGGCAATTCTCTCAATAAATTCTGGGGTTTGAGCCGTGAAAAAGTCATATTTTAAATAAATAGAGTTTTGAGCAGTATCTCGAAGATGCTTGTATTTGTCGTACAAAGGTACTGCCCAAGTCTTCGATTCTTCCAGAACATATTGATCTATCCCCTGTTCTTGTAGTCTTTTCCTTCTTTCAAGAAACTCCTTCCTACTAATATCGTTCAGAGGTTCAGGATGGGTAAAAGCAAAGGAAAAATAAGCAGAGATAAGCACGTCTCTTGGATCTCTGAGAAAGAAAATATTTTTAAACTTATCTCTACCGGGAAAATCCAAAGGAACTCTTTGCGGCCCATATATTTTACCATGAAGAGAATAAAGGTCGCTGTAGGATTTTTCTAGGAAATTTTGGAGACAATCGATGTGAGGAGTGCCTAAATTAAATTTATTTCCCAAATGCCAGATGGCTCCAGCATAGTCCACCAATTCATAATCAGAATTTTTCAAGATTACACTAAATAATTGAGGCACAAAACTCGAAGCGCATTTATGAGTGGTGTAAAAGATAGCCGATTTGGGGTTTTCCGTATTTTTATAAACACTGATAATTTTTTTCTGCAATGTGACACTGTGAATTTTTGTCACAATTTTATGAGATAATTTGCTCAATAACATTACGAATAGCTCAAAAGCGTATATGATTTACAGATATAATAACACATAATTTATACTTTTGGAATGCCTATTGTAGGAAAATCCAAGTATAATTCAGATGATATTCCTGGACTTCCCCCGTATAAACATACTAGCTATGGCTAAAAGTCTTACAGAGCCTGAGTTCAAGCAATACAATACCAATGAACTACTGGACACAAAATCCTGAAGTTCTTACGCAGATAGGGTTTGAGGCAAAAATTTTCA
>NZ_JADBVE010000068.1:0-7984 GCF_020245285.1 Microcystis sp. M31BS1 | reverse complement strand
TATGGTTCGATAGGGGGGCATAAATCGACTAAATCCTTATCTGGCAAGAGACTTAATTGATTAGTTCGCTCTAGATAAAAAACAATTGACAAAAATCGCTAAATGCCTTTCTATATAAGGGTTCCATCCCTTATAACCCCCCTCCATTGCATAACACAAACCGAAGAGCCGGAACAATCAAAAAATTAAATTGGCTCAAGGCCACTTTACCTTAATCTTGCGACTGATTAAAGGTAAAGAATTGAGGACGCATTACCGCCTCTCCACCCAGCCCTAGAGATGGAAACATCTAGATTATGTCAGGGAACAACTTATGGAACAGGCAAGAGTGGAGAGAACCTTGTATATTCTATTAGATACGAATGCCGCCATTATACAGCAAAGAATAGCCAAAAAGTAGTTAGCAAAATAAATCTTAACATTGCCTGAGTTCGGGTTAAGCAGATTATCGCCGCCCATGAAAATATTCTGATTTACGAATTTGCCTTATTTCTGAACTTCCCCCCTATAAATATAGTAGCTATGCCTAAAAGTCTTACAGAGCTTGAGCTAAAGCAATGTAAAACCAATAAACTACTCTAGATACAGTCAACGGTACAGCCATACTTACCACTTCCCACTGACAGAAGAGGGCTATAATTAATCTTAATAGACAGTCGATCGAGAGCAACAATATGTTAAATGCAGTGGAATTTAAAGCCAAAATCAAACAAGGTATCATCGAAATTCCCGAAGAATACCAACAGGACTTGAAGGAAGACAGCGAAGTTCAAGTTATTGTGATCAAACAAAATAAAAAAGTATCAACCACTGGAATCATTGCCCAATTAACTCAAAATCCCGTTGCTGTTAAAGGTATTCGTAAATTAAATCGGGAAGAAATTCATCAGCTATAATTATGACCAATTCTCTTTATTTTTGTGATTCTAATATCTGGCTATACCGTCTTTTAATAGACCCAGAGTGTAACGATGCTGCAGAAAGGCGAAAACGCAATCTAGCGGCCGCTTTAACTAGCAGGGAAAATATCTTAATCAGTACGCAAATTATTAATGAAGTTTGCGCTGTTTTATCCAAAAAAGCTAAAATAAGTGAAGTTCAAATTAGACAAATTATTCAAGAATTTTACGATGGATGTCTTGTTATTCAACTTGATCGCAATATTATTTTAAGAGCCTCTGAACTCCGCACTCAATACAGTTTTTCTTTTTGGGATAGTTTAATTGTAGCTAGTGCCTTAGCAACCGATGCTAGTCTTCTTTACTCTGAAGATATGCAGGATGGGTTAATAATATCCAATCAACTAACTTTAATTAATCCCTTTCGATCGAGTTGATCATCAGTATGATATTATTAAATTACTCATTAAATCAATAGTGATGAATAGGCAACAAAAGCGAGTTTTATCCCTATTTTCTGGCTGCGGGGGAATGGACTTAGGATTAGAGGGAGGTTTTTGGGTACACCAAGACTGTGTTAATGAAAATATTCATCGAGATTGGATAGTAGAAAGACGGGAACCATGGCTAAAACTACCGCGCACTACTTTTGAAACTGTCTTTGCTAATGATATAACTAAAGCTGCCCATAATGCTTGGATTCCCTACTTTGAAAAAAGGGGTAAAAAGAATGTATTTCACTTGGGTAGTATTGTAGATTTAGTCAAACAAGCAGAAAAAGGAGAGTTTCAGTTTCCCAGTAATATCGATGTAGTAACGGGAGGTTTTCCCTGTCAAGATTTTAGTGTTTCAGGAAAAAGAAAGGGGTTTAATTCTCACAAAAGTCAAACGGGGAAACTACTAGACGAGAGTGAAGATAGTTTTCAGGATAATCGGGGGAAACTCTATTATTGGATGAAGAGAGTTATTGAATTAACCTTACCCAAAGTTTTTATTGCTGAAAATGTCAAAGGTTTAATCTCTTTGGCTAATGTTAAAGATATAATTGAAGATGATTTTAGTGCCATTGGTAAAGATGGATATATAGTTATCCCTAAACTTCTCTTTGCTCCCGATTACGGAATTCCCCAAACCAGGGAAAGAATTATCTTTATCGGTTTAAATAAAACCTATTTAAAAGCGACAGCGATAGCACATCTAGAAAATAATGATATTTTTCCGCATCCAACCCATAAAGTTAAAACTTACAGTACAGTGGGTCAGATATTATCAGGTTTAGCAGAACCAGAAGATGAGTTATTTGACCTCTCACAAAAAAGCTATTCAAAAGCCAAACATTATGGCAAAACTCAGGGACAAATCGAGGTTAATTTACAGGGTTTAAGTCCGACTATTCGCTCGGAACATCACGGTAATATTGAATTTAGGAGATTATCTTTAGAATTAGGGGGAAAGATAGTTAATGAGTTAGAAGCAGGGTTAAAAATGAGACGTTTAACTGTGCGGGAATGTGCGAGAATACAGACTTTTCCCGATGATTTTCAATTTGTGCGTCCACAAAACAAGGGAGATGAAAAATATTCACTTTCGGCTACGGATGGTTACAAATTAATTGGTAATGCTGTCCCACCTTTGCTTGCCTACCATATTGCTAGACACCTAGAACATCAATGGGATTATTTGTATGAAAATACCTATTCAGTCAGCAAAAATTTATGTGTAGCATTGCCTTAATAATTGGGTGCATCTCATTTTTATAAATCTACTAAGTTGGGGTTTTTAAAGGGAACCTCTCTTTGAAAATTGGGCGTTACTTTCGATTTTAAGTAGTCGTGCAAAATTAATTTCCTAGTGAAGATAGGCAAGAGGCAAGGGGCAAGAGGCAAGAGGTGGTTAGATATGTGTAATTAATTTTGCTTAGGTACTTATGACTCAATCCAAGCTTGTGGGGGTTCTACCCCCCAAACCCCGGAGCGCATTTGCTTTTCGGTGAGATGCTTACACGCAGTTGTTAATATACTTGTACCAATTTAAGATTCACCAATAATTGCTGATTGTCGCTATTTCTGCAAATGTGAGATGCAACCTTAATAATTTCTGCTAATAATGTTTCTATACTTGCCATAGTTTACTAATCCTAAATTGAGAAAACAAATTATAATCTTTTTAGATGAACGTAGGTTGGGTTGAAGTATGAAACCCAACGCCCGCATGGGTTACGCTACCGCTAACCCATCCTACAAATAATTGTGCCTCCCTACTTAATTGGGCATCGACTCCTCAAAATCCCAACTTTACACTTCACCCTTAAGATAACTACTATAACCTGAGTTCGGGTTAGGGAAAACTGCCAAATTTCCCTAATCCGAACTAACCTTGATTACAAAACCTTATGGGTGTGAGAATGTTGTTTGACGTTATCCTCCGTCCGCACCACATGAACAGCATTCAAGATGCGTTTTTTCTCTAGGGAAAAGTTTAAATCGTCTTTTTGGCTGCCCAAGGGGATTAACCCTTGCAGGTGGGGTTGATTTTTATAGGTGCGAGTGGCCGCAATCGCCCTTTCGACAAAATTCTCGCATAATTGGGCATTATCGAGGAAATTACTGGGTATTTGAGGATTATCGTCCTGAAAAACCTCTCCCAAAGCCATGGCGCGGGCAAATTCGTAGGAAGTGGGAATCCCTTTGACAATTGCCTCTAGAGCTGCCGAGGGAATCGGTTCTAACACCGCCACTTTTTCTAATTCTCCCTCCTGTTTGAGAAAACAAATCGCTAAACCGAATACACAATAATCATCTTTTGTCAAGTCAGAAATGTTTAAGAATTGTGTCGCTGTGGCCATTATTTTTATCCTGAGTCGCTCTTTCTTTAATCTTGCGGGTGATCAGCGATCGAATCAAGGTTTTTATTAAGAGATATGAAGGAGAAAAATTTAGCAGGGTTGGGCCGCGCTAACGCACCCCCAGACGGAAAAAACTGATAGCTGTTAGACTAGAAACCAGCAGATTAACTGATAAACGAGCTTTATGTCACCCACTCTACTCATCTCCAAAGAACTCCCCACCCTGAAATATAATCCTAGTCTGGAGCGCTTTGATAGCTCTTGGGCGGCCCCTTTGTCCACTCTTCTGGGACTGGGACGGGCTGCCGGGGCAACTTTTATCGAATTTTTCCTCGAAAGAGTCAACTATATCAGTTGTTTAGCCGAAGATGACAGCATCACCAGTCTCTCACCGAAACTATCTACAGGGGCAGGAATCCGCCTTTTTCGCGGTAAAGCTGATTGTTATGTCAGTACCAACGATTTAAGCTTCCAAGGCTTAAAAAATGCCCTAGAAAAAGGTTTATCGATTCTGGGTTTAAACCTACCCAGTCCTAACGCATATATTCCCGAAATCAATCTGGAAATGTTCCGGGATTATGCCACGGTCAAAAATAAAGATATTTGGCTGAATAATTGCAGTTCTTTGCGAGAAATGGGTGATATTCTCCTAACTGCTAACGTTCAACTCAATCAGAAAGCCTCTCACGTCCAATCTCGTCGCGCCGCTTATTTTCGCGATTGGCAAGAAATTTTAGTTGCCGCTAGTGATGGCACTTTTGCCCGGGATATTCGCCTCACCCAATCGGTGGGCTATAATCTCCTCTGTGCCGATGGGACTAATCGTTCTAGCATTGGTAAACGGGTGGGTAGTACCAGTAATCCCGATTTTCTGCGGACTTGGAATGCCGAGGAATCGGCGGCAGAAGTGGCCGAATCGGCGGGTAAAATGCTTTACGCTGACTATGTAGAATCCGGCAGTTATCCCATCGTCATGGCCAATGAATTTGGCGGCGTTATCTTCCACGAAGCTTGTGGCCATTTGCTAGAAACTACGCAAATCGAACAAAAAACCACGCCCTTTCTCGATAAAAAAGGCGAAAAAATCGCCCACGAAAACCTGACAGCTTGGGACGAAGGATTATCCGATAAAGCTTTCGGTACTATCGATATGGACGATGAGGGAATGCCGGCCCAGCGTACTCTCCTAATTGAAAATGGTATCCTAAAAAACTTCATTGCCGATCGCACCGGTTCAATTAAAACCGGCCATCCGCGCACAGGTAGCGGTCGCCGTCAAAACTACACCTATGCGGCCGCTAGTCGGATGCGGAATACCTACATCGCACCTGGGGAATATACCCTCGATAATCTCTTTAATTCCATCGATAAAGGCATTTATTGCAAAAAAATGGGCGGTGGTAGTGTGGGGGCGACCGGGGAATTTAATTTCGCTGTCGAGGAAGCTTATCTTATCGAAAACGGCAATCTGACTAAACCCCTAAAAGGCGCGACTTTAATCGGTTCAGCTAAGGAGATTATGAATAAAATCTCTATGTGTTCCCAAGATTTAGGTCTAGCGGCCGGTTTTTGCGGTTCCGTCAGTGGTAGCGTTTATGTCACCGTTGGTCAACCCCATTTAAAAGTCGATTCTATTACCGTTGGCGGTCGTTAATCATGGCTTTAGTAATTCTCTACTATTTCCTCATCGCCATCATGATAGTGGGGATAATTGGCGAACTGCTGCCCGCTATCCCCGGCATGAGTTTGATTTTAATCGCCATGCTGGTGTGGGGTTTTGTGACCAAATTCGCGGGGATGGGGGTCGCTTTAACCGTGGCCTTTGTTATCCTTCTCCTCAGTCTGGGGGTGGAATTCCTCGCTAGTTATCTCGGTGCGCAAAAAGTTGGGGCGAGCAATTGGAGTCAAATCGGGTTAGTAGTGGGTTTATTAGCGGGAATATTCGGACTTTTACCCGCTTTACCCATTGGCGGCCCAATTATCGGCCTATTTATCGGTCCTGTGGTCGGGGCTTTTGTCGGAGAATACGCCTATCGTCGCGATTTGGAATTAACCCCCCGTTTGCAACAATCCCTAAAAGTCTGTGTCGGTATCGTCGTCGGCACGGTTATCGGTCACGTTGCCAAAGCTATGCTGGCCACGGCCGCCGTTATCGTCTTTATTGTCACCACTTGGCCCAATCTCTCTTCAGTTATCAGTTATCAGTTATCAGTTATCAGTTATCAGATTTGAGTTTTCAGAACGTAGGTTGGGTTGAAGCATGAAACCCAACGCCCGCTCATGTTACGCTACCGCTAACCCATCCTACAAATAATTGTGCCTCCCTACTTATCTAGCTTACGGCTGACCGCTATCAGTTATCAGTTATCAGATTTGAGTTTTCAGTGGACACTGTTAAGTGGCAAGTTCTGAGCTTTCTTTTCACTGATTACTGATTACTGTTTACTGATAACTGAAAAATCCTCCAACACCAAAAAAAATCTATGCCAAAAGTTGAAGATATCGCCCAAATCGCTAATTCTAGCGCCCAAGCTTTAGGAATTGCTAAATACGACATCTATGGTTCCTCGGTCGATGAAACCGATGTGGATGTGTTTCAAGGGGAACCCAAACAGGTACAAGCTTCCAATCGTTCCAGCGTTATCGTTCGCGTCTGGAATCGGGATAATCAAGTCGGTGTCACCTCGACCACCGATGTGGACCCGGTGGGACTGCAATTAGCCCTGAAAACCGCCCAAGAAGCCAGCTTTTTTGGTGTTAAGGAAAATGTCCCCGATTTTAGTCCTGCCGCCACCGCACCTACCACAGAAGTGGCCAGCGAAATGTCTAATCAAGCAGCTGTATCCACTCTCGTCGATAAGTTATTAGCCGCCGAAAAATCCCTACTAGCGGCCCATCCGGCTATTGCCAGTGTTCCCTATAACGGTTTGGGACAACAGCAGGTCAGACGTTTTTATCTCAATAGCGACGGGGCAATGCGTCAGGAAGCGCGTAGTTATGCCAGTGTGTATTTATACACCAAAACCGAACAGGAAGGCAAAAAACCCCGCAGCGCTGGTGCTTTTCGGGTTAGTCCGGGCCTGGAAAAATTAGATATCGATGGTTGCATCGAGGAAGCGATTACCAAAACTGTTAGCCATCTGGACTATCAACCGATTACCACGGGTAAATATTTAGTGGTTTTTGCCCCCCGGGCCTTTTTGAGTCTAATGGGAGCATTTTCTAATCTGTTTAATGCCCAAAATGTCCTTGATAAACAGAGTCTTTCTACTCCTGAATCTTTGGGAACACAAATCGCTGCTACTGCCTTAAATTTGTGTGATGATGCCCTCCATCCAGCTAATGTTGCCGCAGAAACTTTTGATAGTGAAGGCACTCCCACCCGTCGTGTGGAATTAATTAAAGAGGGGATTTTGAGTAATTTTCTCCATAGCACGATTACCGCTAAACGGATGAATACAGAACCGACTGGCAACGGTAACATTGGGTCAAAAGTAACGGTTAGTCCCCATTTTTATCACGTTTTTGCTAGTGCTAATCAACCAAAGATATATTCTTTGGAAACAGCAGAAAATGTGGTTTTAATTGATAGTTTACAGGCACTTCATGCGGGAGTTAATTCTCTACAAGGTTCCTTCTCTTTGCCCTTTGACGGTTGGTTAGTGAACAAAAATGAGCGCGTTAGCATCGATTCCGCTACCGTAGCTGGAGATATTTTAACACTGCTGAAATCGATTGTTTATCTGGAACCGGAAGCAGTTATTACTCCCAGTGGTGTTTGTCCCTACGTTTGGGTAGAGGGTTTATCAATCACGGGAGAAGCTTAACACTATATCGGACCAAAAATAGGGGGTATTAACAAGGGTAATACCCCCGCAAGATGGATGCTAATTTTATAGTCGTGGGTAAGGAGTGGCAAGTGCCGGGGTTCCAGAGAGGAAGTTTGAACATTATTAAGTAGTCGTGCAAAATTAATTTCCTAGTCGAGACTCCGAGACAGGAGACGGGAGACGGGATACAGCTATTAGGGATCGGATTTGAGTTTTCAGTTCACTGTTTCCTCACACCAGAAGTCTGACGGAGTAGTGGCTTAGATGTGTAATTAGGGTTTGCTGAATAAGTACGGGCGAAGCATTCGGATAGAAAATCTACCTTTTCACCGATAGGTTATTGTCCGAATGCTTCGCCCCTACAGGACGCGGGCCGATGAAGACGCAAGGTTTTGAACGACGATTCTCTC
>NZ_JADBVE010000067.1:0-12048 GCF_020245285.1 Microcystis sp. M31BS1 | reverse complement strand
TAAACTCCTATAGATTTTTGAGTTTTTCGAGCAGCTATTTATTATGATCATAAGGGAAGTAACCATTTCTAGGAGCCAGTTCTAGGGATTGGGGAAAAAACCAAAAAGTTTAGCAGCACCTCCCAAGACAGCAACCACCAACCACCAACCACCAAAGCTATCAGAATCCCCCGGTTGGTAAATTCCTGATAACCAACCCGTGCCGTTAATCCCTCGATTTTCTCGTCTAATACTTTAATATCGCCTTTTAACTCGGCCTTGAGTTCGGCCTGTCCGATTTCTAATTTTGTGAGACGTTCATCGATTTTGTCGATTTTACTCTCAATTCTGGTTAGGACAGCTTCTAGGGAATAGGTAACGGTTTCGTTGGACATTTGCTAAACTCCTAAAGTTAAGTGGGTGGGTGGAATTAAATATAAGATGAACGTAGGTTGGGTTGAAGCATGAAACCCAACGCCTGCATGGGTTACGCTACCGCTAACCCATCCTACAAATAATTTTGCCTCCCTACTTATCAATAGTTTTCGGGGTGTGAGACTGGAGGATTTTAGGGATTGGCGCTCAAAAATTGGCTACTATTCCAGCAAGTACCTAAAACTAGAAAAGGGATGAAGTGGCAGTTTTTCCCATTCTTAAAATGTGACTGCGATAATTAAACCGGAGACTAATAAGCAAAAACCGCTAACCAAAGACCAAAAACGGGGATAACCCCGAATATTTCCGCCAGAGTGAGTTATTTGACTCCATTCGAGACGAGGAGATAAATCGCGACGAAACCAACCGAGAATCTGTACTGATGTATTATTTATTGCTGCCATGGGGGGGTTAGTAGTCCTGATTTTATGCCAAAAACCAAAACGATAGTTAGGAGCGAGGGGAATTATGCCAGTGCTATCTTTAAGAAAGAAATTCTTTCCTTGAGCAATTAACTCACCGCGGAGTCGGACGGGGATAGCTGGGAGGGGATGACTGTAAGGATTATCGGTTAAAGAAAAAATATCGCTGAAACTAGCATTTTTGAGACGAGGATAACTAGCTAATCGATTGATAATTATACCCAAACCCCCAGCGACTAAAATTAGCCCCAATGCAGCCCAAGAGCTAAATTTCAGACCAAGAAACCCAGCGATGACAACCCCAATAATAAAGCCTAGTCCCCAACCATAATATAAACATAGTCGCAGAAAAAAGTTTTGATAGAGTTTCTTGCGATCTAATTCTATTTCTTGCCCTAATATTTCCCCCAGACTAAATTCTATATCTAAATCCATCTGTCCGGCATAGTTGGCTAAAGCGCCAATCCTTTTACCAGTCAGGGGATGATTAGATTGCAACTCTAACCATTTTGCCCAAGGATTATATATATCCCAGAGAAAACTCTGTCCGATCCGGCGAGACTCCAATGCGATACCATAAACGTTACCGGCAATGATCGCATCCTGCTCCTGGGCAATATTTAATACATTTATACTTAATGACAGGGGACTGGACTGGGCATTTTCTTGGACTAAACCAAAGGCAATTTTTACTAAAGCACGGGCCAAAGCATTGGGATTACCAGTAACTTGGGCAGCAAAATGATCGGCGAAGTATTCTCTAGTACGAGACAGATAAAGACTGCAAAAAACAATAATTTGCCTAAAAATGGTGATAATTGATGAGAGAAGGCCTAGAAAAACTGTGTCTTGAAAATTATTATCTTGATTTTGGGCAAAAGAATCGAGATAACAGCTTAAATGAGCGAAACTAGCACAGATAGTCATCAGGGCAAAGTCTCCCTGCCAAATATGCCCTAATTCATGAGCATATACCGTCGCTACTTCCTCATCGTCGAGATAGGTAAATAAACCTCTGCTAACTACTAAGCGAGCATTACCCCGTCGAGAGCCATAGGTAAAAGCGAGGGGCTGTCCGTCTTCGATAATGCCTAGTTTTGGCGGTTTTAACCCTTTTTCTCGGCATACACGCCCAATTACCGCCGCCGATTCCGGGCTATACCGTTTAATTTCCGCTAAGGACACCCAACGCACTCGATAAAGACGTTTTTGTGTCCAATCAATTAGATTCGGGGCGATAAAAAGGATGAGTCCGCCTAAGAAACCGGTCAAGAGCAAGGCAATAATTACACCCGTCCCCGCAGGGATGAGCAGCAAACGGGTAATTACAAAAAAAAGACCAAATGCTATAGCATAAAAAGCCGTAATTGTCAATAGTTTAGCAAAAATAAGTCTATTTTCGGGGATAGTCCGGGATAACCGGACGCTTACCTGTGCAGATCGTGCTGCCTTGGGCAGCGATCGAGATTTGACCCTATTAGTGGTAATACCGATGGTTTTTTGTTCAGCACCAAAGATTGTCAGTAATCGTTTGGCCCACTGACTAACTTCCTGATCAAGATGATTTTCTAGTTCCAGAGCTAAGGCGATCGCTTGTTGCCGTTGATTATTGCTGCGATAGGACCGAGCAAGGGCCATTTTAGCTTGAACATATAAGGGAGAATAAAAATTAGCTGACTGTTGACAATATTCTTCCAGTAATTCTACAGCCTTTGCGTAATCCTTTAGCCGCAGACATTTTAATCCTTCTTCCAGTGACATAGATATACCTTAGCTGTTTATCTATCTTTATAGATACCCAGAATCGCAGCAAAGATTAAAGGAGTTGGGGAAGTGGGGGTGTGGGGAAGTGGGGAAGTGGGGAAGTGGGGTGTGGGGAAGTGGGGAAGTGGGGAAGTGGGGAAGTGGGGAAGTGGGGAAGTGGGGTGTGGGGTGTGGGGTGTGGGGTGTGGGGTGTGGGGAGAATAAATAAAACTAATCTCCTATCTCCTGTCTCGGAGTCTCGGAGTCTCGGAGTCTCGGAGTCTCCCGATAACTGATAACTGATAACTGATAACTGATAACTGATAACTGATTAAAGTACCATTTCTCTGGTGGCTTCTGCATCTATGGGTTTAATCAGATACAATCGCAATAGCTCCCCGACGATACCTAACTGTAAGGGTAACTTCCGCAATGTTTTTAGCCATTGGGGAGCGATGCTTTCATCGATCGCTTTTAATTGTAAATTACGTTCGGCACAACGGTTTAAACGGGGGAAAAATTGGGGATGGTCCACATTTAAAATGGTGGGAAAAGCGCGAGCGGAGGTATTATTAGTCTGACGAATTACTTCTTGATCAAAAGCGATCGCATCCATTCCCAAAGCATCATAAAAGTCTGAGCGTTCCCGTACAGTTAAACTATGGGTAGCAAAGACGGAAAGCAGGAAAAAACGACTCCATAATCTCGATCGCCAATTATTCCACAATTGCGGTTTAGCGCGCAGCAAGGTTTTAAAGATATCTCCGTGGCGATTTTCGTCTTGACACCAACTCTCGAAGTAATTAAAGAGAGGATTAAATTTATACTGGGGATGTTCTTCTAAATGACGATAAATGAGTATATAACGCCAATAACCGATTTTTTCGGAGAGATAGACCGTATATAACACCCATTCAAGGGGGAAAAAGGTGTAAGTCCGGGTTTTAGTAATTTTGGCTAAATCGAGGGAAATATTAAAGTCAGCCATGGCTTTATTGAGAAATCCTGCATGGCGCGCCTCATCTCTAGCCATAAGATGAAATATCTCCCCTAACAAGGGATTACGGCTTTTTAGTTGTCGTGACAGTTCCTTAAATAACAAAAAGCCAGAAAATTCGGAGATACAGGAGCGTTCTAGGTAATCTATAAAGGCATTTCTCGTTTTTTCATCGAGATTGTCTTGATAGCTCTCAAATCCTTGCTGACGTTCAAAGTGATGCCGGTTATAATCGGTCCGCATCTCCTCTAACATCGCTTTGATTTCGGTTTCTTGCAAAGAAAGGTCAAAATTAGCGGCGGCCTCAAAATCGGTAGTATAAAAACGAGGGGTGAGGATAGTTTCGCGCAGAACAGCTTTTTTCTGGGAGGGGGGTTCAACGGTAGTGACCATGATGGAAATTACTTGACTACATAGCTATATAGGATTTTAAACATAAATAGGTAAGCCAATGATAATTATTAAGTTTTATCAATATTTTGGGCAGTAGTGAGCAAGGGAATCAGACAAGTGAGCGAGCCGATTAGGGAAATAGGGAGTAGAATAGAAAGGTTGTGAGTCTATAACTATCGTTAAAATACTATGGCTTGTCCCAAGAAGAAAACCTCAAATGCCAAGCGCGACCAACGGAGAGCGCACTGGAGAAAACAAGCGGCTCGGGAAGCGCAAAAAGCCTTATCTTTGGGTAAATCTGTTCTTTCTGGTCGTTCTAACAGCTTTGTCTATCCCACTAAAGAGGAAGAAGAAGGGGAAGACGAGGAATAACTTGATGGTGGGGAGTGAGGTAGAGAAAACCTTTTCGCTCCCTCATATTTTAAGATTTGTTTAGGGTTTTCGTTGTGAGTCTCAAACAATGTTAGGCAAATTCTTTAAAAAACCAGAATCTCCCGATCAAGACCGAGTTCCCCCGGGCCAATATCTCGCTAGTGGTTTTCCTGTGCTTACCTACGGAGATACTCCCCAAATCAAGACCGAGGAATGGTTATTTAAGGTTTGGGGAAAGGTGGCCACGACTAAAATTTTTAACTGGTCGGATTTTATGGCCCTACCGCAGTGGGAATTTACCAAGGATTTTCACTGTGTCACCCGTTGGTCAAAATTAGATGTGACTTGGACGGGAATTAAGGTATCGGATTTGATGACCTTAATTGACCTGCTGCCGGAAGCTACCCACGTTATGCAACACTGTTATGGCGGTTATACCACCAACCTGACCCTAGAGGAGTTCCTGCACGAGGATAATTTTTTCGCTTTTCAATTGTTTGGTCAACCTTTACCCCCCGACCACGGTGGTCCGCTGCGTTTAGTTGTTCCCCATCTCTACGCTTGGAAAAGTTCTAAATGGATTAATGGCTTAGAATTTCTCGATCGAGAGCAATCGGGTTTCTGGGAACGTAATGGCTACCATCGACGAGGTGATCCCTGGTTAGAGGAACGTTATAGCGGTTTTTAACCAGTTTTGGCTTAAAATCGGGTGAGATGAGCAATCAAGTCTGGTAAGTCATAGCATTAAAACAAGCAAAAGTCAAGGGGTAAGCAACAAATTTTTACTCGATCGCAACTGGTTAATTATAATTGCCGAATTGCCTGATCACAATATTGAACATATCCTGCTAACCCCAATGCTTGAAATAATTTCCGCGCTTGAAGATATGCTTCTTTCGCTTCCGATATACGATCGAGTTTATAGTAGGTAAACCCCAGATTAAACAGAGTCTTTGGTTCTCCTATGATATACCCCATTTCCTGAAAGATTTCTAAGGACTGTTGATAAAACTCGATCGCTTTTTGGTATTCTCCTAGGGAATCGTAAACATTCCCCAAACCTAGATAGGAATAAGCTTCTCCTGTTATATCAGGGATTTCCCGTTTGATTGCTAAGGATTGTTGATGAAACTCGATCGCTTTTTGGTATTCTCCTAGGTAATTGTAAATATTGCCCAAATTATTGTAACAATACGCTACTCCCCTTATATCATCAATTTCCTGAAAGATTGCCAAGGACTGTTGGTAAAACTCGATCGCTTTTTGGTATTCTCCTCGGAAACGGTAAGCATTGCCTAAATTATTGTAAGAATCTGCTTCTCCCCGGCGATCTCCGATTTTCTGAAAGATTGCTAAGGACTGTTGATAAAACTCGATCGCTTTTTGGTATTCTCCTAGAAAATAGTAAATACCTGCTAATGAGTCGAGACTCGCAACTAAATCAAGTTCTAGATTTAACTCTTTTTGTAAATTGATCGCCTTTTGATAATACTCGATCGCAAGCAGAAGTTCCTGACGATAATCTACCAATGGCGATCGATATAATAAACGAAGGTTATAAATCTTAGCTAAACTGGCATATAAACTCGCTAGTCTTGGCTCTTTTTTGCCTTTATTTACCTCGATTTGCTCGATTAGTTCTAACAAGTCTTCCTTAGAGATTGAAGGAATATCTTTATCTATAGTAATTTCGTCAAAAGATTGTAAAATTGGTAAAAATTCCTGACAAGGTAAAAAGTTACTTGGAGGAGAAATAAAGCGAAAAACTCCTTTTCTCCAACTCCAAAAATCGGGGGACTTTTTGCGTAAATTTACCTCCACTGTGCTTGTTACCCAAAGAACAATGGAATAGGGAAATTCTCGCAATCCTTCCCTTGTCCATTGCAGATAACCAAAAAATTTATCTAGTTCCGATTTTTCCCGTTGCCATTCGGTCGCAACGCGCTCGCTACGCGAGATCGAGTGTAATTTTTCCACTCCTGTGGTTGTGATCACGGCGTTTTTGCTTTGTAATAACTCTGGTTTTCTGGAGACTAAACTAGCAATTGCTGCTCTTAAACTCGGTTCTTTTTGATCTAAATCAATCCGATAACAAGGGATTACTGGTTCTAATTCTTTGCTATAGCGATCAATAATTTCTTCTCGCAATTTTTCCTGATCACACACACAAATTAATATATTTAATCTCTCTTGATTTGCCTCTAGAGACACGATTAAACCTTCGTATTCTCTTTCATTTTGGTCAATAATTGAAGATGTTTCATTATTCATAATAAGTGGATAGCTGTTAAAAACTGTCAGATACCCCCATTAGGTAGGGTTGATTCATGAATCAACCCTACGGATCAAGGAGTGATCCGCACCCCCCTTATCAAGGGGGGACTAAGGGGGGATCCTCACCCCCCTTATCAAGGGGGATCCCCCCGCCTATCGGCACCCCCCTTATCAAGGGGGGCAGGGGGGATCCATCTTCAATTTAATTATAACTACTTACTTATCCCATTCAAATTGTTCCTCTTTTTTTCATTAACTCAACCACAATCGGATGCACATTATACCAGAGATCGCCATTGCGGTATTCCAAAATATATAAACCATGCAACAGATCTAGAAAATTTTGATCCTTGAGATCCTTCGGTTTTGACTTTTCATAAACAGTTTTAATAATTTCCTCATCTGCTGTACCGATACTTTCAGCAAAATCGAGACTAAGTTCTGTGATTGATTGTTCTAAAACAGCTTGATCAATTTTTAGGGTATTATCATCAGGATAACGACGAACCGATCGCAAACAAACCCGACAGCACTCATTAGTAATGCGAATTAATTCTCGTAATACTCCCCCACTATAAAGACAAATTTTTTCGAGGGTGTCAGGATCGATTAAAGCGGGATCGATGCGCTTAGTGATAATCTCGGTTAAAGTAGCAATAATTTGGGGATCGGGGATAGCATTAGGTGAATTAATTTCTCCCCGTTTAAAGAGTTTATATACAGGCATTTTCACGATCTGATTATTGATTTCTGTTTCGAGAGTTGCCTTTAAAGCTACTTCTCTTAAAGCGGCGATCGGAATAGTCATAATAATCCGAAATTTCGGCAATTTAATCGCTTTAATATGAGATTGAAAAATATCCCTTACCTGTGCTAAGTCAATTTTATCAATGTCATCAACAATTACTAAGATTTTTTTCTGACTTTGGGACTCGATCGCAGTAGCCATAATTTCAATTTGGTCAACTAAATCAGTAATTCTCCGCTCATACTTTTGTTTGATTTCCTCGCGAATAGTCGAATTAATCTTGAGAATTCCTTTAATGTGAGCTAGTAAAGTAGAAAAGTTAAAACCTGTTTCGATAGTGGCATCTGCTTGATTAGTTTCCGTGCGGATTTGTTCAGCAAACCATTGATAAAAGCTTTTTTTAATAGAATCTTTAATAGTTAAATTTTGGGCTTCCGCTTCTGACATCATCTGAACGGCGATCGAGAATAAAATATTAACATGATTTACGTCTGACATTTCGATCGAGTCTGAGATCGAGAAGAAAACAACAAAATAGCGATCATCTAACTTTCTTTTAAATTCGTAGAGTAGGGTTGACTTACCACAACCCCGATGTCCTGCTAGAATAATTTTTCCGTCTTCCGAAGGACTATCTTCTACCAATTGTTCTAATTCGTCGATAGTTTCTGTGCCGTATTTGACAGCAAAACGCTGTAATTCTTTATCCGATCGCAGCGGCAAAAGTTCCAAATTGCGATAGGCTTCTCGAAAGGGTTCCAGTAAAGGACTAACCATAAGTAATTAAATTAGACTGTGTGTTGTGAAGATAATTAGCCACAAAGAAAACTAGAAAAAAATTAACTGATAACTGATAAGTAGTTATAATTAAATTGAAGATGGATCCCCCCTGCCCCCCTTGATAAGGGGGGTGCCGATCCCCCCTTAATCCCCCCTTAATAAGGGGGGTGCCGATCCCCCCTTAATCCCCCCTTGATAAGGGGGGTGTCTGACAACTTTTAACACCTACCTACTTAACTGATAACTGTTATTTTTCTGCTGCCCAACTGTCGGGAGTGTAGGTTTTTAATGCCAAAGCATGGATGGCTTCGGTAGCCAGTGCCGATTGTAAAGCGCCATAAACCATTTGATGCTGTTTAACGCGGGTTTTGCCAGCAAATTCGCCAGAAATAACCACCGCTTCCAAATGATCACCACCTCCCGTTAAATCCCGAACCATCACCTGTGCATCGGGGATTTGTTCTTGAATCATCGCTTCTACTTGGCGAAAGTCAACCATCGTAACTCCTCAAAACAATTAAAGATACTCTGATCCCATTGTTACCGAAAGCTCGTCAATGGGGACAAAATTTACTGCTGTGGGGGGGAGTTGTTAGGAGTTGCCGATGTGGGAGTCGGTGCGGAGATGGGTGTGCTGACAAATCCCATCTCGTAGAGTTGTTGATAGCTTTTTTGTCCTAATTCACTGGTGGGGTTTTGGGATTGAATCACCTGAATTAACAAAGGAACCGCCAATTCTGGCTGATTTTGCGCTCTATGAACCAAAGCAAGCTTATAGGTGGCTTCATCCCGCATTTGTCCCGTGTTTAAAGCACTTTGACGCTGAGAATCGAATACTTTTGGGTCAATTCCTGAGAAACTATTAGCTAATTGCAGATGATAGTTAGATAGTTGGTTAAAAATCCGGCGCGCTTGATTGAGTTTGTCCACAGCGACATCGTATTTAGCGGCATTAATAGCGGTGTTCGCTTCTTCCACTAAACGTTGTCCCCCCTGGAGACTCAGGACACTATCAGCTTGATTTAAGGGTTTTAATTCGTTAGGATCGCTGGCAGGAGTGTTAGAGTCGGGGGTTTGTGCTTGTCCCTTAGGTGCGATCGCAATCACCAAACCGATCGCCAGACTGAACAGATAAATTAAACTATAAGGCTGTTTTCGCTTAACCATAAAATTTCTCGACTTAATGTTCCTGAGGGGAACGGCTATTTTTTTTGACATCGACAACTGACCTATAGTAGCTTTTTTGGGGCAGTTTCGATCCTACCCCAGCTTTCTAGACGTTAGATCTAGCGGTTTTGTCACCATAGCAACCGCTGTTTTTTCCCGAAGAATCAGTACAAGTACCCAAAAAGTTAGTTTATCTCCCCGATTCATGGTTTAAACACCGATAAGTCACCCCTTGGCAAGCTGTCCAGATAGAATAAAGAGAAAGTAGGAGTTTAGTTAAAATGTCTTTATCGCTGATTACCCGTAAGTTTACGGTGGAAGAATACGAAAAAATGGCAACCGAGGGAATAATCAAACCCGATGAAAAAGTGGAATTAATTCGAGGAGAAATTATCAAAATGTCACCGATGGGAACCCTTCATGCTTCTAGTGTAGATAGATTAATACAATTATTCTATCAAAAGTTAGGACAGAAAATTATTCTCAGGGTGCAAAATCCGATTAGGTTAAATAATAATTCTCAACCAGAACCAGATTTAAGTTTACTAATACCTCGAGCGGATTTTTATGTTGCTGCCTATCCTTGTCCTCAAGATATCTATTTAATTATTGAAGTTTCTGATTCTACCCTCGATTATGATCGCTATACTAAAATCCCTCTTTATGCGGAGGCAAATATTCAAGAAGTTTGGATTGTCAATCTCAAGGAAGAATGCGTAGAAGTTTATCGCTATCCGCTGCAGGGTAGTTATCAAACTATTCAGAAATATTATCGATGTGAAAGTATTTTTATTGAATCCTTTCCAGAAATAGAATTCACTATTGCAGAAATCTTAGGAGTGTAGTTAAAATGTCCTTATCGCTGATTACCCGTAAGTTTACGGTGGAAGAATACGAAAAAATGACAACTGAGGGAATAATCAAACCCGATGAAAAAGTGGAATTAATTCGAGGAGAAATTATCAAAATGTCACCGATGGGAACCCGTCATGCTGCTGGTATAGCTAGATTAACTCAGTTATTTTATCGAAAATTTGGCGATCTTATTCTCTTAGGAGTGCAAAATCCGATTAGATTAAATAATAATTCTCAACCAGAACCAGATTTAAGTTTACTAATACCTCGATCGGATTTTTATGTTGCTGCCTATCCTTGTCCTCAAGATATCTATTTAATTATTGAAGTTTCTGATTCTACCATCGATTATGATTGCTATACTAAAATCCCTCTTTATGCGGAGGCAAATATTCAAGAAGTTTGGATTATAAATCTCAAGGAAGAATGTGTAGAAGTTTATCGCCATCCTCTGCATGGTAGTTATCAAAATATTCAGAAATATTATCGAGGTGAAAGTATTTTTATTGAATCCTTTACAGAAATAGAGTTAACTTTAATTGAAATACTCGGTAATATTTGTTAAATTAAATTCTAGAGCGTTTTTCTTTATTCCTGAGTAGGTAGGCGTTAAAAATTACCAGACACCCCCCTTATCAAGGGGGGTAGGGGGGATCGAACCTAAAATCCATTTTTAATTTAATTATATTATAACCAGCTACTTGGCAGGCATCCTACTATTATTTTTCTAAGAGATGGCGGTACTTTTCTCCGAGATTTTCCGTTGCTTTGGTTAATTTTCCCTTTTCGTCTAGGATAGGCAGTTTCATGATTTCCGATGAAGCTTTAATTAAAAGCAGTACCTCCCGAAACTTGGATGCATCTTCCTCTAGATGGGGATTAAAATTAGATCGTGACTCCAGTTCATTTAAACTCTTAATAGCTATACTATTCAGACTATTAACGAGGTATTGTAACTCCTTAATTCTGCGCTGAACTTGTCCTAAAAAACCCTTACTTTTATCTAATTGAGCTATTTTATTATCCACTTCTTTGGCGTATTCGATAGCTTTACTTAGGGACTTTTTCCCTTCTCCTCCTAAGACAAAACCACCAATCATTAAAGCAGGTCCGACGGTAATACCTCCTAAAACCACTGTTCCCAAAGCCATCCCACCACCACCGGCAGCTAAAGAACCACCTCCTAACCATGCTAGGGTAGCATTCCAAGCGGCTGCCCCACTAAGTCCACTAATTGCTGTTCCTGTACTAGCAGTACCGAAAAGACCAATTAATCCTAGGGTTCCCTGACTGGCTGCCGAAGCGACTCTCACTACTTTTAAACCCCCCACAGCCACACTTTGCGCGTTTAACACTTCTGCTTTATATTCCTTGAATTGTTCGGCAGAAAATCCCTCAAACCCTTCTAAGAAGCGTTGATGGGATGGGGAGGAATTTTGACCAATTCTTTGACTAATTCTTTGATCAATTCTGCTAATAAACTTAATAAATCTGCCGATAGTGTTGATTTTGACATTAATTTGCAGTTGACCGTATTCTTCCGCGAATTTTTGGGTAGCTTGAAACTTTTTTTCTAGGGATTTATTGGCTTTTTTGTATCTTTGTTCGGCACTTTTGCCAATTTTTTCCGCCTTTTGTAGCTTGGAGACACCATTAGCACCAGCACTAACACCCACACCAGCAGTAACTAAGGCAGCCGCACCAAGAATAATCGGGATAATAAAGATCATGACCAAAAATCTCCTATACTTTAGACGTTCATAATCTGAGATTTATTAAACTTCTGAAATCGTAGAGTCAGCAAGGAATCCAGTTCTTTTTTATGTTTCAGATGGGCATCATTCAGACATTCATAAATAGCTGAAGAAAAGTCAGAAAAGTTC
>NZ_JADBVE010000066.1:0-15437 GCF_020245285.1 Microcystis sp. M31BS1 | reverse complement strand
CTTAAATATTGGAAGAAAGGTAGTCGGAGAGGCCGCCTTTAGCGGGAATCCGATAGAGAGGTTCGTAGTTAACCCAGTACGGGTCAAAGCGTACAAAGCTAATTCTAGATGCAATATTTGCGTACAGAATTAGTAACTATAGAGTTTTATCTCCAGAAAACGGGTTTCTCAAAGAAACCCGTTTTCTCAGTGCGATCGCTGGTGGAAGATCGGGTTTGGGATATTTGTAATCTTTGATACAAAGCTCTGGATTATCTGTTCTTAAGATGAAGGCTGGTGTTGCTAATTGATCGGGAAAGAGGCAGGCGCAAGCAGATAAAAACCGCAGAGAAGCTTGTGCCGTGGGATCAAAATTATTAAGCGGAGAATAGCCTCTGACCGGAATTCAACATCAAAATCAGTAGGAAACTTGTCATCGCCTAAGTAAAGTAACCCTTTATCCACGACACAACACAATAGGAAAAATACTTATGAGTTATGGAACGCGTGTTCAAGCTATCTCTCAAGTAACGGATCGTAAACCCCTACCTAGCAAAATTCCTCAACGTTTAGAGGCCCTCTGGGCAACCGATGTGTTTACCCTGAGCAAAATGCAGGCCAGTCTTCCCAAAGACGTATTCAAATCGGTCAAAAACACGATTTTAACCGGGGGAAAATTAGACGTTTCCATCGCCAGTGCGGTAGCGGCAGCGATGAAAGATTGGGCCACGTCCAAAGGGGCGCTGTACTATGCTCACGTCTTCTATCCGATGACTAACGCCACCGCCGAAAAACACGACGGCTTTATCTCCGTGCAGAGCGATGGTTCAGTGATCACAGAATTTACCGGCAAAGTCTTAGTACAGGGAGAACCGGACGGGTCCTCCTTTCCTAACGGCGGACTTCGCTCCACCTTTGAAGCGCGGGGTTACACCGCTTGGGATGTCACCAGTCCCGCCTACGTTATGGAGACGGATAATGGTGTCACCCTCTGTATCCCCACGGTTTTTATCTCTTGGACAGGAGAGGCCCTCGACAAAAAAACGCCGCTTTTACGCTCGATTTCATCGATGAGTAAAGCCGCCACCAGGGTGCTTAAACTATTAGGACATACGGAAGTCGCCCCCGTTAACTCCAGCTGCGGCGCTGAACAGGAATATTTCCTAGTCGATGCTCATTTTGCCCATAGTCGCCCCGATTTACTGCTCACCGGTCGCACCCTATTTGGTAAACCCGCCGCCAAGGGTCAACAGTTCGACGATCATTATTTTGGCGCGATTCCCGAACGGGTTCAGGTGTTTATGCAGGAAGTAGAGGAAAGAATGTATCGCCTCGGCATTCCGGCCAAAACCCGCCATAATGAAGTCGCTCCAGGACAGTTCGAGATTGCCCCCTTTTTCGAGGCGGCCAACGTGGCCAGTGACCATCAGCAGTTAATTATGACTTTGCTGAAAAGTACGGCTAAAAAACACGGTTTTGTTTGCCTACTGCACGAAAAACCCTTTGCGGGAATTAATGGTTCGGGAAAACACGTTAACTGGTCCGTCGGCAACGCCACCCAGGGCAATCTGTTAGATCCGGGCGATACTCCCCACGCTAATATGCAGTTTTTGTTATTCTGTGGGGCGGTGATTCGTGGCGTTCACAAGTACGGGCCGCTTTTACGCGCAGTGGTGGCTACCGCCAGCAATGATCACCGTTTGGGGGCAAATGAAGCTCCCCCCGCCATTATTTCGGTATATTTGGGCAGCCAGTTAGAAAAGGTATTCGACCAAATTAGCCAAGGCCGAATTGAGGGTTCTGATGCCCCGGGGTTGATGGATCTCGGTGTCGATACCCTGCCGGTATTCCCCAAAGATCCTGGTGATCGCAATCGTACCTCTCCTTTTGCTTTTACGGGCAATCGCTTTGAATTCCGCGCCGTGGGTTCTAATCAGTCAGTTTCTGGGCCGCTGGTGGCGATGAACACGATTCTAGCCGATTCCCTGACTTGGGTGGCGGATAACTTAGAAAGTCGGATGAAAGCCGGGGAAGACCTCAATACTGCCGCCCAGGGTGTTCTCAAGGAGATCATGGACAAACACAGAAATGTGATCTTCGGAGGTAACGGATATTCCCCAGAATGGCACAAAATGGCGGTAGAAGAGCGCGGTTTGGCTAATCTCCGCACCACCGCCGATGCTTTACCCGTGCTGAAGGCTGATTATATCGAAGAACTGTTTGCCCGCATGGGTGTGCTTACCCCCGTTGAACTGGAAAGTCGTTTCGATGTCTATGCAGAACAGTATTTACTGGCCATCGAGGTGGAGGCGAAACTGGTGGTAAGTATGGCTAAAACGATTATTTATCCCGCTGCCGTTCGCTACTTGTCGGAATTGTCTTTGGCGATCGCTAATGCGGCGGCGATCGGCATCGAGATGGATAAGGAAAGGGCCCAAACCGTCTCGAATTTAATTAAATTACTGATGGATGGCGTTAGCAAACTGAGTGAGGCCATGGCTAAAGACGATTTTGACTCGATCGAGGAACATATGCAGTATTCCGCTCAAACGATCCGTCCCTTGATGGATAAGGTGCGCGAATATGCTGACACACTGGAAGGGGAAGTGGCCGACAATTTCTGGCCGCTGCCTACCTATCAAGAAATGTTGTTTGTTAAATAACATGACGGCAAGGAGGGGGTGAATAGCTGGAAAAATGATTGGCCACCCCCTTCTTTTTAGCTGTTATCGAAACAACCCTGGGTGCATCTCATTTTTGCCCTCTCAAAAATTAATTATGCAAGAACTCTATAGTAGGGTTGATTCATGAATCAACCCTACCCAAACCCTAGAGCGCATTAGTTTTTCGGTGGGATGCTTACAGGCAGCTGCTGATATATCTGTAATAATTTAAGGGTCACTGATAATTGCTGATTGTCGGTATTTCTGCAAATGTGAGATGCACCCAACAACCCTTGTCTAAAACCTCGCCTTCTAGTCAGATTCTTCCCTCCTGCCTCCTGCCTTCGTTAGCTCTGGTAGTTTTAAGTTATGTTAAGAAAAGTAAATACAAACGTAAAACTACTATGGTATTAACTCCGACAATTGGCGAAAAATCCTATAATCGTCAGGATTGGCAAAAAGGCTATCAATCCCAACCTAACGAGTACGATTACGAGGTAGAAGACATCGAGGGGCAAATTCCCCCCGATTTACAGGGTACAGTCTTTAAAAACGGCCCCGGTTTACTCGATATCGCTGGCACTGCGATCGCTCATCCCTTTGATGGGGATGGTATGATCAGCGCGATTAGCTTCAACCATGGCCGCGTACATTATCGTAATCGTTTTGTGAAAACTGAGGGTTATCTCAAGGAAAAGGAAGCGGGAAAACCCCTTTATCGCGGTGTTTTCGGCACGAAAAAACCGGGGGGAATTTTCGGCAATGCTTTTGATTTGCGTCTGAAAAATATTGCTAATACTAATGTTATCTACTGGGGTGATAAATTACTGGCACTTTGGGAAGCGGCCGAACCCCATCGCCTCGATTCTAAAACCCTTGATACTATTGGTTTAGACTATCTCGATGGTATCTTAGAAAAAGGCGATGCTTTTGCCGCTCATCCTCGCATCGATCCCGCTTGTATTTTCGATAATCATCAACCTTGTCTGGTAAATTTTGCTATCAAAACGGGTTTGTCTAGTTCAATTACTCTCTACGAAATTAGTCCCACGGGTAAGTTATTACGTCGTCATACCCACAGTATACCGGGCTTTTGTTTTATCCACGATTTTGTTATTACTCCCCACTACGCTATCTTTTTCCAAAACCCGGTTGGTTATAATCCTTTTCCCTTTCTTTTTGGGTTAAAAGGTGCGGGAGAATGCGTCATCAATCAACCAGATAAGTTAACTAGGATTATTATTATCCCCCGGGATGCTAACAAAGGAGAAGTGAAAGTTTTAGAAACTCCATCGGGTTTTGTCTTCCATCATAGCAATGCTTTTGAACAAGGGGAGAAAATTTATATTGATTCTATTTGTTATCAATCCTTACCACAACTGGATTCAAATAGCAGTTTTCAATCGGTAGATTTTGATAGTTTAGCACCCGGACATCTGTGGCGATTTACACTAAATTTATCAGAAAATACCGTTACAAGAGAATGTATTCTAGAGCATTGTTGTGAGTTTCCCAGCATCAATCCTGCAAAAGTTGGTCGAGATTACCGTTACTTATACATCGCTGCCACTCATCATGCCACCGGTAATGCTCCTTTGCAAGCAATCTTAAAACTGGACTTATTAACGGGAGAAAAACAATTACATTCTTTTGCTCCCCGGGGATTCGCAGGTGAACCAATTTTTGTGCCTAAACCCGATGGAATTGCTGAAGATGATGGTTGGTTATTGGTAGTTACTTACGATGCGGCCAATCATCGATCGAATATGGTAATCTTAGATGCTAAAGATATCACTAATTCCCTAGTGGTTATCCATCTTAAACATCATATTCCCTACGGGTTACACGGTAGTTGGGCCAGACAATGTTTTTAAGTTAATTGTCTAGGGGTGGATTGAAAACCCACCTTGACTAAACTTTACTCTTGAGAGCCTTCTTGTAATAGCCAAAAACCAGCGAAGGATTGCGATTCAGGGTTAGATTGAACGGCTAAAAAATGCAGATTATTGGCTTTTTGTTTAGCTTCTTCAAAGTTTTTGGCTTCGTTTAAAGTCTTGGCATTAGTGACATTGACGAGAATCCAGCTATCACTAGCACCCGTTTCTAAACGTAGCACGGGACGGGAACCAGTTTCTAACTTTAAATAGGCCATTTCTAACCCTGACATCCAACCAGCTAGGGGTAAAGCGCGGGGGGAAAAAATAACTAAACCGGGGATTTTTAGATTCTTATCTAATCCCATCCCTAGTATAGGCAAATTTTCTCCGAAGCTAATATCCCAATCTTTTAGATCATGAAAAGAAGACAATTCTAGCGTAACAAAAGCCCATTTATCTGCCTTATCTCCCCGGACAGCATCGGGAAGGGGAACAGCATTTAAAGGGGGATAATTCACGGAAGCAGTTTTAGTTAAATTTTGATCATAACCAACTTCTTGAGGATAGAAATTAACCATTCTTTCTTCTATCCATCTCGTTAAAGCATGAGTGCGACGACTAGGGGAAGCGGGAATACCGATATCCTCGCAAGCTTTGCTAATCATGTTATTCATCTGACGACGGAAAAAACGAATTTTTTTGGGAGTTACTCCCGCTGCCTTGATAGCTGCAGTAATTGCCTCTCCTAACCATTGGGAATTAACCATCGTATTAGGACAATAACTGGCATATTTAAATATTGTATCGGAGGGGCGATCGATTGTTGCCGGAGTTTCACAGATTAATAATTCCCATCTTTTTTTATTATTTTCATCCACCACCGGCCGCGAATAAAAATCAAGTTCCCAAATAGTCATATTTTTTTCAGTTATCAGTTATCAGTTATCAGTTATCAGTGAGGGGTTAGGGTGTTGGGGTTTTAGGGTGGTCACTGCGTGCGCGTTGCGGGTAGGGGCTCTTCTCGACTTTGTGTGATAATTTTTGCTTATGGAATCGTGAAATGTTTACTGGGAAAGACTTTTAGGACTATTTTGCGGATATTCTATCAGTATAGACCTAGTTTCCACACAGAAACCAGAAGAGCCGGGTAGGGTCGTTTCATTCTATCAAATGTCATTCTCTCAAATTTTTATCTGGCAACGTTTTTAGTCGATGCTTACCTCATAAGCGATTAAAGGTAGCAAAAAAAGAATTAGATTCGGAGAATGAATCAGTCCTACGCGTTGCGGGGGGTGTTGGGGTTTTAGTTGAAATTCCCCCATCTCCCCACTTCCCCACTTCCCCACTTCATAATTCATAACGAAGTGGTCTCCCTATCCCCTATTCCCGACAACAGTACGAACGCGGTAGATAGGACGTTTTTGGGATTCATGGTAAGTTCGCATCAAAATTTCTGCCAAAAGACCAAAACAGAGTAATTGTACCCCAGTTAAAAAGAATAACACGGCCAAGATTAACAAAGGTCGATCGCCGATTTCTTGTCCGAAACCGAGTTTGAGAATAGTCAGATAAGTACCTAAAATAATCCCCACTACCATCGATAACAGTCCGTAGAATCCAAAAATGTGCATCGGACGGGTGAGGAACTTTTTCATAAAAAAGACAGTAAATAAGTCCATAATCACGCGAATTGTGCGACCTAAACCATATTTACTCTGTCCGAACCTTCTAGGGTGGTGATTAACGGGAATTTCGGTTATTTTTGCCCCTTCAATAAAAGCTAATGCGGGTAAAAAGCGATGTAATTCCCCGTAAAGATTCATATCGGCGACTAATTCGGCTCGATAGGCTTTCAAAGAACAACCGTAGTCGTGTAATTTGACCCCTGTTACCTTGCCAATCAGCCAATTAGCTATTTTTGAGGGTAAAAGCCGTTTTACCTTGTCATCTTGGCGATTTTTGCGCCAGCCACTCACGAGGTCATAACCTTCCTCCAATTTGGCCAATAATAGGGGTATATCATTGGGATCGTTCTGTAAATCGCCGTCGAGGGTAATGATGACCTGTCCCGTGGCATAATTAAATCCGGCAGCCATGGCGGGGGTTTGTCCGTAGTTGCGTCGCAATATTACCGCCTTGAGATCATCGCGATTTTTGGCTAAATTAGTTAAAACCTCGGTAGAACCGTCCTTAGAACCGTCGTCAACACAGATAATCTCGTAGTTAATTTGATAAGAACGCAAAATCGTGGCGATACTCTCCACGAGATGGGGGATACTGTCCACTTCGTTATATATGGGAACCACTACCGATAAAGTCTGGATAGCAGCCTGCGGGTTGGGTTCGTTGACACTGATGGACGGTGTAATCGGGGACATATTTGACTGACGCGGGGACGTTTTGGGGCGATTGTATCACAATTCAGTTATCAGTTATCAGTTATCAGTTATCAGTTATCAGTTATCAGTTATCAGTCATCAGTTATCAGTTATCAGTCATCAGTTCACTGATTACTGTTTACTGTTTACTGTTCACTGTCCACTGTTCCCTGAAAATACCCCCCACTTCCCACTTCCCCACTTCCCCACTTCCCACACCCCACACCCCACACCCCACACCCCACACCCCTTATCCCTGTTCACTGCTCCCTGTTCCCTGTTCCCTGTTCTCTGTTTCCTTTTTGGCTAAAATTGCCTGACGAAAACCTAAAACGACAAGAATATTGGAGAGGGTGAGGAAAAGTTCGGCGCTGCCGTGTAACCAATCGACGTTGGCTAATTCTTTACCATAGTGGATTTTGGCGTAGATACCGGCAGGAATGGTGATAAAAACGAAGATTAACAGCACATAAAAGCCAATTAAGGCTAAACGGGGCATTTTTCCTGAACGAGTGATCAACCAAAGAAACCCCAGATAGGGAAACAGGGAAATGGCAAATAAACTCTCTTTATTCATTGTTAACGCTAATTTTACTGGAACGCCACAGCCACCAACCGGCAGCACAGAGGGTAAAATTTCCTAAGACAGTCATGGCTGCCTGTAGGGTGACTAACCAGGATAAGGCACTGATATTATCAAAAAAATGCCATGTACAGGCACACATGGCCCCAATTAAAGCGGGTAACATTCCCCAAGATAACATTCGCCACGATCGATCGCTACTGATTTCGCCATAGGTCCACACTAACCAGATCGCCGCTATCCATTCTACGACACTCGATACATGAACTATCCACGTCGGTATTGATAAAGCATTCATTTTTTTACAGTTATCAGTTATCAGTTATCAGTTATCAGTGGGTAAGTTATCAGTTATCAGTTATCAGTTATCAGATTTGAGTTCTTATCTCGTTCCTAGGTTCTACCTGGGAACCCTTTATTCAGGTTCTACCTGAAGGATATTTTAATAAAGAGCCTTAAATATTGTGTGTCAAGACAGAGCCTTGGCACAAGCAAAATTTTCTAGCCATTTAATTACCTGTTGACCTAAGCTAACATTGTTTAATCGATCGATCTCGCGAATGCCGGTGGGACTGGTGACATTAACTTCCGTCAGATAGCCACCAATCACATCTAATCCGACAAAATATAGGCCATCTTCTCGTAATTTTGGGGCTAAAGTGGCACAGATTTCTAATTCTCGATCGGTGATTTCTGTTTTTGCTACTCGTCCACCCACGGCCATATTACCGCGAAATTCTGAACCGGTGGGAATGCGATTAACTGCCCCGATCGGTTCACCATTGAGGACAATAATGCGTTTATCTCCTTCTTTGGCAGCTGGTAAATAATCTTGGATCATTACCGGTTCTTGTCCCCATTTTGTGCTAATTTCAATCATTGAATTGAGATTGCGATCTTCGGGACTAAGAAATAAAATTCCCTCCCCTGCTTTACCCCCCAAAGGTTTCATAACTGCCGCCCCTTTTTGGTTGACAAATTCCCTAATTGTCGCTTTATCTTGGGAAACAATTGTAGCAGGCATTACCTGAGCAAAGTGAATAGTATATAACTTTTCATTGGCATGGCGTAAACCCCTAGTTGAGTTAATTACTTGGGTTTTTTGGGGGTCGATCAAGTCTAATAAATAGGTGGCATAAAGATAGGCAATCGTCACGGGTGGATCTTTTCGCATCCAGACAAAATCGAAGTTTTCTAGACAGGTAAAAACTGTTTCTTGTCTTTGATACCATTGAGATACAGCCTCCCAATGATTATCTTTTAACTCCACAGGAACCAGTTCAATTTTAGTTAGTTTTGCCCAAGCTTTTCCCGCAATTGCACTGAGATCGGTGATGGAAGTAATCCAGACTTCATGACCTAATAATTGGGACGCTTCCATGATAGCTACACTGGTATCATGGCCCGGATCTAGATACTCGATCGGATCGATAATAAAGGCTAGTTTCATTAATAGTTTTTATCCTTAATTCTGCAACAGGGGAGCTAAACCACCACTTCTCTCTAAAGCATAGATGTCATCGCAGCCCCCGATGTGTTGATCGTTTATAAAAATTTGTGGTACGCTTGTACGACCATTGGCTCGATCGGACATTTTGGCTCGCGCTTGTTCATCACCATCGATACAATATTCGGTAAACTCCACTCCTTTTTTCTTGAGTAATGCTTTAGCGCGGATACAGAAAGGACAGGAACTCCAAGTATAGATCTCAACTTTAGCGGCCATAAAATTTATCTGTTTTCTTTACAGTTCTTAATTTTAGCCGATAACCGAGCAGTGATCTTCCTTCAAGTCAGAAAACGCCAATTAGGGCGATTCCACTGATATATTCCTTGTATTTGCCATTCTTCACCGTTTTGAAAGCGAATACGGCAACTAACAGGGCGAGAATCATCCTCACTTTCATTTACGGCGTTGTCAGATCAGAAGAGGAAAGATGCCATGCAATCCTTGCTATCAAAGTAATTTCAGTTCCGGTGCTGATTCGGATCATTTTTCCATTTGACAACGCCTATTGTAGGGCTAATTCATGAATTAGCCCTACACCTATTACCTCCCAGGGAAACCAGTCGCAATTATCGGGAGCGTCTGCGGGAATCCATTCCCATGAAAGTGCTAAAAAAGCTGATTTCAAAGGGTGACGATCCACGATAATCTAAGTATTGGGGAAATCATACCGTAAAATCACTGATCTATGACACCACGCTCGCTCACCGTTTTACTGCTTTCTGTTCTCTTCTGGCTGTCTAGCTGGCTTATCATCCCTACTGCTCAAGCTTTGACCCCAATTCAACTATTAGATGTATCTTACAAAGACTGTCCCCCCGAATTAGCCGAGGGGAGTGTCACCAGTGGGGGAACCAGTTTTCCGGCTAATTGTTTTTTAATCACCGGCAAAGCTAAAAATAATTCTGGAAAAACCGTCTATGATGCCGATGTTTTTGGTCGGATTTACGATGCTAACGGGGAACCAGCTTTACAAAATCGTAGCCGAGTCGGGGCAATTCCCGAAGTGCCACCGGGGATTAGTGATTTCGAGATCAGAATTTCTGTTTCTACCAATCAACCAACCCCCCTGCGACTGGAAAAATTCAAAGCTTCCGGTTTTACCAGTAGTGTGGATCCGCGGATTTAGAAACCGCTACTGACCAGACTGGTGGCCCCTGTGGCTACGACACTCTGAACAACGTTGAGCAGCAGGAATGCGAGAATCGGGGACAAGTCCATCCCGCCTAGGGGTGGGATAATCGAGCGAAAAAGGTTTAAATAGGGATCGGTAATCGGACTGAGAAAAGACATAATCTGATAGGCCCAACCAGCATTTTGGAACCAAGTCAGTAAAACCCTAACAATTAGGATTACCGAGTAAATTTGCAGGAAATTGTTGATTATCGTCAAAATAAACCCTATATCGCTCATAAATAAATATTCCCTCAAGAGGGCGTGATGGTTAGTTTAGCTTTGATCTTACCAAAAAAATCGTCTTAAGTTACTCTCGCCGTCCTATCTTAGTGGTTTTGACCAGCTATCGCTATTCCTTCTGGTTGACGGACACCGGGTAAGAAAACTGAATACAGCAGTTATCTTAATGGTGAGGTACGAAGTTTTCCTTTTGGGGAGACTCGGATTGTTCAAGTAGTTTTTCCATAGCTAACTGACGGTCCGGATGGGAGGACAGATAAAAACGATTGCATGGTATGATAAAGGTTTTGGAACTATTGTTTTAGGTCAAGATCATGGCGAAACGAATGCAGGTTATCCTCAATCAAAAAGTCAGCAAATTGGGTGAAAATGGCGATGTGGTGGAAGTGGCACCCGGTTATGCGCGCAATTACCTTATCCCCCAAGGGGTGGCCGTTTTAGCCACCAAGGGTGCGATTAAACAGGCAGAATTTAGGAAAGAAAAAGAGCGTCAACGTCTCCTTGCCGAAAAACAAGAAGCGGAAACCAGAAAAACTGCGATCGAAAAACTCAGTCCCTACACCATCCCTAAACAGGTGGGTGAAAACGAGGCCATTTTCGGTACTGTCACCAGTCAAGATGTGGCTACGGTTATTCTAGAAAATGCTAAATTAGAAATCGATCGCCGTGGTATTACCGTCCCCGATATCGGTCAATTGGGAGTCTATAAAGTACAAGTCAAACTCCATCCCGAAGTTAGTGCCGATATCGAAATTAAAGTAATCGCACAATAACAATTATCGGGGCATAGTTATCAGTAATCAGTGAAAATTTATCAGAGCGATTAACTAGCTAATGGCTGCTAGCTAATAACCATTAAAATATCAACAATTATGACTCATTCCACGGACATAAAAACCCTAGCACGATGGATGGCGGCGGATTTTAGTAATCAAGAACAAGCTTTTGCTAATCCGCCTTTTTTTGCCCATATTCGCGTGTGTATGCGTCCTTTGCCCGATGAATTACTGAAGGGAACCAGTTTATTTTTAGAGCAGGCCTACGATTTTATGCTCAATACTCCCTATCGTTTGCGAGTATTTAAATTATCGGTAGTCGATGACCATATTGAACTAGAAAACTTTAAAGTTAAAGAGGAAGCTAACTTTTTTGGTGCTTCTAGAGAACCCCAACGTCTCAAAAATCTCAGCTTAGACCTATTAGAACCGATGCCGGGTTGTGATATGAATGTAACTTGGACAGGTAACAGTTTTAAAGGGGTGGTGAAACCGGGGAAACAATGTTTAATCTTTCGCAAAGATAGAATGACTTATTTGGATAATAGTTTTGAAATTAGTGAACAGGGATTAATTAGCGTTGATCGCGGTTTAGATCCCGAAACCGATCAATTAGTCTGGGGTTCGATCGCCGGTCCCTTTGAGTTTGTGCGTCGCAGTAGTTTTGCTGAGGAAGTGTGAGAAAAATTCTCGGTTTTTAGCTATGAAAATCGCCACATGGAATGTCAACTCGATTCGCAGCCGACAAGAGCAGGTAATTAATTGGTTACAACTCAATCCCGTTGAGGTTTTGTGCTTGCAAGAAACTAAGGTAATCGATCGAGATTTTCCCAGAGAAGCTTTTGAATCTTTGGGTTATCATCTCTATATTTCTGGACAAAAATCCTATAATGGTGTAGCGATTTTTAGCCGAAAACCGATGGACGATATCACTGTGGGATTTAGTCCAATTATCGGCGAAAATTTAACGGGAGAACTAGACGAACAAAAACGTTTAATTACTGGAGTAATCGGCGATATTCGGATTATTAATCTCTACGTTCCTAACGGTTCTTCCCTAGATAGTGACAAGTATATTTATAAGCTTAAATGGTTAGAAACTCTTAGGAAATATCTAGATAAAATAATTAATTCTCAACCCCAAGAATTATGTATCTGTGGTGATTTTAATATTGCCTTAGAAGATAAAGATATTTATGATCCCAAGGGCAAAGAAAATCATATTATGTCTTCAGCTAAAGAAAGAGAAGCTTTAGAAAAGGTCTTAGAAATTGGTTTACAAGATGCCTTTAGAAAATTCACCTCGGCAGCAGGACATTATAGTTGGTGGGATTATCGCAGCGGTGGTTTTGCTCGTAACCGAGGTTGGCGAATCGATCATCTTTATTTAACTCCTCAGCTATACGAAAAAGCCGTTAATTGTCTGATCGATCGAGAACCCAGAAAACAAGAAAAACCTAGCGATCATACCCCTGTTATTCTAGAAATATCAAGCAAAAATAGCTAAAGGATCAACCTAGACTTTGCACAGCCAGAATTTTGCTCTCTTAGCTTCCCTAACCGGGGACTTTCACCTTGAGGATTTATTCGGTAACGAGAAAATGCTATGATTCGGGTTGAATTTACCAAGTTTATTAAATTATGCGTTCTCCCCAATTAATTGTTCTATTGCTCGGTTTATCCTTTCTCCCCAGCATCTCCCCCGCTTTTGTCCATGCTAGTCCCTCGATAGTGCCAGTGAAACAATCGAGTAATCGCGATGGGGGACAAAAAATCAGTGAAGCGGAAATTAAAGCAATGATTCAAGACATTGAAACCGCTATTAAAGATAAAAATATCGCCCTAATCCTCAAACACTATGCCCCGTTTATTTCCTCGCAATTGACCATTAAAACCGATGCTAGTACCGAAATTTTTGAGTTAGATGGCATCACGGAACATAAAATATTTTTAGAGGAATCCTACAAAAATATCAAAAGTATAGAGGTTCTTTCTGAGAATTGGGACGTGGATATTCTTGCTAATGACGAGATGGCGATTATCACTCGCGAGCGGGTAGTCAATATTACCAACACCGAGGGTGATAACTATATAGTGGCATCGGAAGCAGTGGCTAAAGTCGCTCCCATCGACGGCAAATTGAGGATATTTTCCATTCAAGAAACCGCCGAAGTGGGACGCAGACCAAAAAAATAATTAACTTCTCCGGTTGGGACTGGACCAACCCGACTCCCGCCGTCTTCGTCCCTCGATAAAACCGTCATCGTAGTCTCTGGAATTGCGCGGATTATCATAGCGGGCAAAGTTAAAACCGTCCTCTAGTCCGCGCTGAAATTCTTGCTCTGGTGGCACAAATCGATAACGTTGTCTATTATCCTGTACCGCTCGGTTGATTAACAACGCCCCCGCTCCAATACCAACGGCCTCACCAAAGGTTAAAGACCTAGCATAATTGATGTTAATTGTCAAGAAAGTTGTTGTTAAAATTAAGGCTTTTCCCCAATGTTGACCCATAAAATCCTCCTTCAAAAAATCAGGTTGACAACAAAACCAGTACAGATAGAGAGTTTCTCATAAAATCGACCACTGAATCCCTAAAATGAAAACTTTGTACCTCACCATTACGATAAGTGAGATCAAGAAGTTTTAGAAGAATGGGAGTGAAAGCGAATCCCCAAGAAGACATCGTAGAGGAAACTCCAGAAATTCTTACCTTGCAGTAAACCCAGAGACTGTTCACAGTCTTTTGCGTCTAAAAGCGGTTTAGTGGCATAGTATGCCGGTTGGTATTTGTACCAGGGAATCGACGGCCAAAGATGATGCACGAGATGATAATTCTGCCCTAAAATCAGCAGATTTAAGAGGGGACTGGGGTAAACTCGGGCATTTTTCCAACGATTACGCTCTTGGAAAGGACGATGGGGAAGATAATCAAAAAATAAACCGAGGGCAATTCCCACCACTAAAGCGGGAACAAACCAAAAATTCATCACATAGCCAATAAAACCATATTGACAGGCGACGATGACTATGGTAGCCACAAAAAGACGACTGAGGAACCATTCCAGCAGTTCGTATTTTCGCCAGAGTTGCCGCTTAAAAAAGAAGATTTCGTGATAAAAAAATCTGGCCGCAATCATCCACAACGGTCCACCAGTGGAGACAAAATGATCCGGATCATTTTCGGGATCGTTAACGTGCGCGTGGTGCTGTAAATGGACTCTAGTGAAGACCGGAAAGGCAAAACCGAGCATTAAAGCACTGCCATGACCTAAAATAGCATTAAATACCCGATTCCTATGGGCAGAATTATGAGAGGCATCGTGGATAACTGTCCCCGATAAATGTAAAGCGAGGACATTAGCACTAAAACAAATCCAGTCCGGCCAGGACCATAGCCAATAGCCACAGGTAGATAGGGTTATTAGGCTCAAGGCACTGAAAAACATGGTAACGTTTGGGTTGAAGCCCCCCGGTGCTTTTAAATACTCTTTGGGGACTGTCAGCAACATCTCGGCCGACTGCATTATGGGTGTTGCTCCTTATTGTGTTCGCTTTACTGGCGTAAATTATCATACTACGCCTTTTTCATAAAGTTTTGTAACATTATCTTAATTAATCTAAAGCTATGAAGAAAGTAAGGATTTGTTATATGGTCTTCCCCCTCAGTCCCCGAAGGAAAAACGAGGCTACAAGAGAAAATCACGGGCGCTTAACGCCAGTTTCGCACTTAAATGATTAAAAAATTCGGCCAGAGACTCGGCTTGAGAGGGAGCGATCGCCTGTTTCCCCAGCATCACCGATTCTACTCTATCCCGATCGCCGAAAATATCGACAAGACACTCCCTATCGATATCGAATTCATGCAGTAAAGATTCTAACGTAGCGGTAGGATTTGTTCGGGCGATCGGATAATATTTCCGCTCGTATTCTTCCACTAATAAGACCAGTAAATCGAATAATAGTCCTTCGTCATTGCTTAACTCCCGTGACATCATCCCTTCAATTATGCTTAAAAATCGCTCGTATTCTTGCGAGTTATTAATCGGTTTCGGTTGATACTGCAAGCGACCTTGAACCTCTACTAAATTTTTCCAGTTAGCCTTACTAGCGAAGTTATAGTTACTAATTCTGTACGCAAATATTGCATCTAGAATTAGCTTTGTACGCTTTGACCCGTACTGGGTTAACTACGAACCTCTCTATCGGATTCCCGCTAAAGGCGGCCTCTCCGACTACCTTTCTTCCAATATTTAAG
>NZ_JADBVE010000065.1:0-5498 GCF_020245285.1 Microcystis sp. M31BS1 | reverse complement strand
TGCCGTTAAATGTTCGAGAATGGGATTGTCCAGACTGTGGGACACACCATGACCGAGATGTTAACGCTAGTAAAAATATTTTGGCCGCAGGGCTTGCGGTGTCAGTCTGTAGAGCGACCATAAGACCAGAACAGAGTAAAACTGGGGCGGCAGGTGCGGAACCCCGCAAGGGAAAGAAGCAGAAACCCAAATCGTGAGGTTTGGGAATCACCGTCCGTTCACGGCGGTGAGGATGTCAATGCTTGATCAATTCCTTCCTTAACTTTGCTCAATCCAGTTAAAAAGTATTGCCAATGACCGTGTTTGCCGTCGGTATTAATGGCATTACACCAGCGTTTAGCGGCTGCTTCCTTCACTTCCCTCAGTTCGTCCCATCCTTTAGTTTCTAGGATTAAATAGTTATATTTAGCTGTCTTCAGACGGATAATAAAGTCTGGGATATAATCGTGGTATTCCCCATTATGAAAATAGGGAATAGTAAACCCTAAGCGTTCATTTTTAACAAAGGCTGCAGTGGCGGGATGATTGTCAATAATATAGGCGGCTGCCTGTTCCCATTGATCGGTATCAGCCACCACGTGGCAGGCGCTCGCTTTTCAAAAATATGCCAATTTGTCACTAAGACTTTACCCCGTCTCAGTTTGTCCATCAGGTGAGAAGGTACGAGGTCACGGGTGCGATACAAAGAAGCTTCGCCGTTGTCAGGGTTGAGTTCCTGTAATCTACTTTTAATGGTGATATTGGGACAGATAATCAGGACAATATCGGAGAATTTAGCGTTACTGCGATCTGCTACTTTGTTGAGGATAGACCATGCTGCTAACATCCCCATCACTGTTGTTTTGACGCTTCCGGTTGCCATCTTACAGGCGTAGCGGATGAAAGCTTTCAGGGTGCTGTCAATGGGGGTATCTTGGGGAATATGAATCCCTTGGCGAAAGTCGGTGCGAGATTCAATTAAGAAAATGATGGTTTCTACTGCTTCTTTTTGAGCAAAAAATAGGCGATGTTCTCTTCCTTCTCGGCTCCAGTATTCTAATAGTTCTAAGGTGGTACGGCTGACACCGGGATACTGTTGTCTTCTCCATTCTTTAACTTCTTTCCTGATGCGGTTAACTAGGGTCATTTCATAACCTGGGAAAAATTCATCGGGGGATGAAAGTTTGAGAACTTGTCCTAATTCCCATTCGGTATTACCTTCCCGGGGTGGGTAAACGATAGCTGGTCTTCTCCCTTCTTTTAATTCCGGTTCATAACCTTCTCGGATGAACCAGTATTGTGAGGGTTCATCAAAGGGGGAATTAAGGATAGGTTCGTTGACTTCGTAGGACATACACTTATTTAGGATTTTTTTCTTATGTATTAACTCAAGGCAAATTCGGTTAAACTGCGTTTATAGGGAGCCTGAAAACCTAAGACTATATCTTGTTTAGGAACACCAGCAGCGATTAATTGATTGGCAATGCCGATTTCTGTTCCATCTCTTTGAATCCAGATTTTGTCATCTTTTATGTCAAGATGAATAATCACACCATAGATTCGCTTTTGCTCTTTCCACCCAATATTTAAGACTTGATAATGATGGCGTTTTGTGTCAAAAATAAGTTGAGTTTCTCTGTCATTTTTGCTGTCATTAACTGAATGTTGGGTGAGAATGTCTTGAATCAGTTGAGAGTAGTTTATTCTTTCCATAATACCACCTCTTGTTTGAGAGAATTAAAGATTAAAAGTTTAATTTTATATTCTGCTACAGCGTCTTGAATAAATTGACGAGAGAAGAAGTCTTCATAGGTATCTTGAGGAATGGCTAGATAAAGAATCCTTTCGGGTTCTTCCTGTTTTAATGCTAACCGATAATTGAGGATTTGTCCTAATGCGAGATGAAATTCGGTGACTTCAGATGTCCCTAAAAAAGATTTAATCTCTATGGCGATTTTTTGACCTAATTTTTCGGCGGCAATTAATCTTTCCGCACCTAAGTCGATGTAAAATTCTACGTCATTGACTTTAAGATAAAGGGGATCATGGGTGATATTCCAGCCATCTTTTTCGAGGGCAATACACACGGATTGATGAAAAATATCTTTGGCTGACATAGAATTATTCTAAGTATAAGCAAGCTCGATAAACGGCTGATTTAACTTCATCAAGGGTTCATTAAAGGGGGAGTTGAGGATGGGTTGGTTTACTTCGTAGGACATATTTTAAGGATCTACAATAATTACTCTTACTTTGCCTTCTGCAATCAAATTATCCTGCTTATCTAACCCATCTATAGTAATATCGTAGGGAATTTCAGAGTTGTTGGTATTGCTCAAGGTTTCGTCAAATGACCATTTATTTTGGCTGGGAAAGGCAACCTTCTCTTTTTCAGGGAAATTTATTCCATTTTGTGATACTTTTGCTTTTATTTTCTCAATATGTCCATAGGCTTTCCCTTGAAAAATAATGGGGTGATTTGCGAAAAACTTTGTAGTATTATTTGCTGGATTTATAATACATAGTCTTGTATCTAAAAATGCTGAAGCAACAAATATTAAAACACTAAACCAAATCAAGCATAAAATAACTACATAAATAGGTTTATTTACTGAGTTGTTACTGAAACATAATCCAAGAACTGCTCCAAGAAATGCCCCAAAAAATGCTCCGAACACCGCACTGATTAATCCCCTAGAACCGAGTCCTAAAAATAATCCAAAAACTGCTCCAAAAAATAATACAGAAACTGCTCCAAAAAGTAGTCCAAAAATTGCTCCAAAAAGTGGTCCAAGAACTGGCTGCCATGTTGGATCACTCAATCCAAACAATAGTCCAAACAATGCTCCAAACAATGCTCCATTAGTTGTTCCCAAAAGAAATCCTAAGACTGCTCCTGTTTGTAACCAGCTACCGAATTGGCTAAAGCTAATAGAGCTAAATATTCTGGGAATTACTACGGGAATTCCTTCGATACCTGCTCCTAAAATTGCTCCTAAAATTGTCCCGAAAATTGCTCCGAAAATTGCTGCTTTGAAAATTGCTCCGACATTTATTATCCCAGATTTTCTCTTATCATTTAAAATAGCTTTTCGGGTTTCATGAAGTAATTCAACGCTATTCAGAGCTTCATATAAGAGATATCCGCACAAGGATAATAATAAAGGTAAACCTACTAACCAAACGTAGTTTATCGGATCGCAATTCAAATGCCATATCCAAACTAGACCAGGAAAAGCAAAAAGTATCGCTATAAACATTCCTAACTCAAACTTCAGCCGAAGGACAATTGAGTTAATATAGTCTTTAGCTGTTTCAGTAATATAAATACCTGTCGGGGGAGTTTCTAAATCCTTTAATTCTGAGTAAGCTGGTTTTTTTAGATAACTATTCCAAGTGGTTCCTGTCGGATCAAACTGATCTCGATAGAATTTTTCGATTTCTGCGCCAATATCTTCTAAAAGTAATCCAACTGCTAAAGAAATGACTAGCAGAAAGAAAATCATCGCTACTTCGTGCTGTTCCCAAAAACCACGAACTGTATCGTTGCTATGTAATAAGTAAACATAAGGAGCGATCGCCACTCCTCCCGGAATGGCAAGGGTGATTAAAGGACGTATAATCTCACGACTGAGAAACTCGCTAGGATTCATGGCTTGACGGTTTTGATGTTAAGTGGGAAGTAGTAGGAAAAAAAGAAGGACACCCCGATAAATTGTCTTATTGCGAAAACTAACCATCATATACCGGGTTATTCTCAATAAGCATCTTTAGTTTTCGAGGTGTCCAGAAAATTACGCCTTTTTCCAAGGCTCAAATATCGTCTGATCTTCAAATAATTCTTGAGGATCTATTGTTGCATCTAGCTTGCTTAGTATTCCCTTGTCTTTGTATTCTGGCTGTTCATCTAAGCAATGAGCAGCTAATTCACTGCAAATCCACTTGTCATCTCCTTCATGAGCCAGAGTAATACGGTTTTCGTAGCCACCTCGGGTTAGCTTATTAATTGTCCACCCTACAATGCTGTGGACTTCTACCATGTGTTCAATTAAATCAAGGTCATACTTACAGCCTTTTTGCTCCTCGGCTTTTTCGACAATTTTTTTGGCTATATCCGAAGTTAATCCTTTCGGTTTTCTGAAAAAGATTTGACAGTGCGGATCATTAAAATATTCACTCAAATCTTTTTCAGCAACTCCGGTTTCAAGATGAGCTTCAACACATTTATTGTCTCCGGTGACAATTAAAGCATGAGAAACCTTTATGTCGCTCATTCGATGCCAACGGGTAAAATAGGCGATTCCTTCAGAGATGATATTTCCTTCACTGTAGGTAAATCCAATATAGCCTACATGGTAGTTACCATCAGGTCCAAATTTAGGAACTAGAGATTTAATTTCAATTGCCATAACGACCTCCAACTCATTTTAATTGCTTAACCACTAGCAATTCACTCCCCCGGTCATCAATCACTTTAACGGCAATTTGCCGATGTTCTCCCACTGCAAAAGGTGCGCTGGTTGTCCCTGCTAGATGTTCCCAGACTGATTCCTCATAGGTTCCCTTTAAAGCTTTCTTAATCGAATCCCAAGCGCCGGTACGGGGGAAAAATGCCTGATTGACGTGGAAACATAAGCCATTGTAGTTAGTATAGAGAAACCGAGCGGGGACATTCTTACCCGGTTCTGAGTCCACTTTCATTGTAACCGGGTCAAACCAGAAAATTAACACAGGGTAAGTGCATCTTAAAAATTCTTGACAAAATGAACTTTATGTAGGTTGCCTACCCACAATTTGGGCATATTTGGGTAGAATTTGCCTTCTCAATTGTTGAGCAACAATCGACCAAATGGATCGAGTTCGTAACTATTCTGATTGACTGGTATCGCTTGAAATGCTCACACAGCAAACGGATAACAAAATTGGTCAATTGTCAATGGCGTTTGAGATGCGCTGACCCCGGATCATTAATTGCCTCTTGGGAGAATTGATAAATTGCCATTATTTTAAGCCATATTCTTCTCTTAATCTTGTTTTTAACTGCTCAAAAACTAATTCCTCATCGGTTACATTACCCGCTAAAATTTGCTCGGTTGCACTATCAATTTTTTGCCGTAACTCCTCTAATTGATGGTTAGTTTCCTGACTATCTTCGCCTAAAATAATAATTTCTACTCTTTGACTGGATCGAAAGGGTAAATCGGATAAAATCAACTGATGTGATCGCTCAATTGTCACATATTTTTTGTAAGCATTCATATTAGTTTTCTTTTCTTTAATTCTGCTAATTTAAACTCTTAACCACTAACAACTCATTCCCCCGGTCATCAATCACTTTAACGGCAATTTGCCGATGTTCTCCCACTGCAAAAGGTGCGCTGGTTGTCCCTGCTAGATGTTCCCAGACTGATTCCTCATAGGTTCCCTTTAAAGCTTTCTTGGTTCTTCGTTACTTGGTATGGTTCGATAGGGGGGCATAAATCGACTAAATCCTTATCTGGCAAGAGACTTAATTGATT
>NZ_JADBVE010000064.1:0-4794 GCF_020245285.1 Microcystis sp. M31BS1 | reverse complement strand
CTCACCATTGGTATAGGCAAGGACATCAATTTCTAGGTGTTGTCCATCTTTACTGACTCGCACACTGGGACTGATAACTTCCATACCAAACCGTTGTCTGAGAATCGTTTCCATTGAGGGAAGGGCAAGTCCTTCGGTAAAGCTGCCGAATTTTGCCCCTAATCCCCCAATTTGCTGACCTAATTCTTTGAGTTGTTTGTCAGTCTTCTTCTGTTGTTGGGCGTTTTCCTTCTGTTGTTGACTAACTTCCTTCAATAGTAGGTCAGTCTCCTTGAGTTGTTTGTCAGTTTCTTTTTGAGCAGCAGTTAATTCGGCCTGAGCAGTCGCTAATTCGGCTAAGAGTCTCCATACGTCTTCTGATGTAGTTGCCATAGATAATTTTTTTCCCTCTAATTTGGTCTATTACTATTTTACTGAATTTCGCCGATTAATTATTAATTAATCATTGTTAATTAATGGGACAAGAATCACCGCCACCAGCGACTAACATCCCTAATCCCTTGATACACTTCTCTTAAGGCGACCTCTCCCCCAAAATGAAGGATTAAAGGCGCTAAATTGGGAATAGAATTAACAATTATCTTCATTCTCTTTGATTTTTTGACTAATTCATGACTGGTTCGCTGAACGCTGGAAAATGCTAACGTTGATGGGTTATTCATTTGACAGATCATAGAGTTCTAAGCCTTGAATAAAACAAAAATCTCTCAAATTCAATGTATATAGCTTAATATTCTGCACTAATGCTGTTGAGGCAATGATAGCGTCAGGGATGTTGAGTTTGTGACTGAGGGAGTAGGTTTCCATTAAGTTAATAAATTGATTGGATATTGCGACATCTACAGGAAAGGTATGTAGCAATCCGAGATGTCTTTTGATTTTGTTGAGTTCATTTTTATTGATTGATCCATAATATAATTCGGCTTGAGTAATAGAACTAATGGCTAGTTGATTTAGTCCAATATGGCGAAGCTCTTCGATAATTCTATGGTTGTTTTTATAGAATTCAATGAGGATATTGGTGTCACATAAAATCATCGGTTTTCTTCTCGCCATGCTGCTTGACGGATAGATTCAGGGGTGATATTTCTGTTTTCCCACAATCCTGCTAGGGCAAAGAAGTCTTGCTCGTTATCAGATAATGTTGTTTGATCTTCGATGATTTCTACGGAGTCAACAAAATCTAAAGCAGTTAAAATTTTAGAGAGTGTTTCTGCTTTTTCTTGGTCACGAATGTGTACGATTAGTTGTTTCATGGTAGTTTATTTTGTATTGATTTGGTATTAATGATCATTGTCTAATTCTGTTTTTAGCCAATTAAGAATCGGAGAACTAATACGAATTCCATAATCAACTAACTGTTGTGATAAATCTAAAATTTCTTGTTTAGATAGATAACCTGCATAAAAACCAACCAAGAGAATTCCTAATGTTCCTTTGACGGGTAATTCCATAGCTTTGGCAACTCTTCTTGCTAATTTATCATCTATAATTACCCAGTCTAGTTTGATTGAAATTGCCAAGAGAATAACTTCTAATTCTCCTCGATCTAATCCTAGTAATAGCGGTTCAAGAGGAGATGATGATGCAACTTCTTGAACTTGAATCCAATTGGCATTTTTGAGTTCTTTTGCCCCCCGGTTTATTATCTCCAGCGATGACAATTTCTTGATAAACTGCCCAAGGAATAATCACTTCATTAAATAGCTGATTAAGAAGATCTAATTGATTAATCAAAGATAAGGCGATGATCGGTGTAGAATTAACAATTATCTTCATTCTCTTGGATTTTTTGGGCTAATTTACGGCTGGTTTGTATTTCTGATTCCCATTCTTCTGCTGTGTAATCAATAATGGAAAAACCATACTCAGAGAGAAGTGTATAAAATGTATATTTATCGCATCCTAATACTTGTGCGCCGATTCCTGCTGAAATTTTTCCTTCTTGATAAAGATGCCCTAATGTATAAATTATGACTTTACGAGAGAATGCTTCTTTTTCTTCTCTGGCGGCAATGAGAAGTTCTTCGGGAAATGTTACATTAATGCTCATGAGTGTTTAAAAATAATTTGTTTTTCTTGATTTTAGCAGGAATAATATCGCTAATTAATTGATGGTTGATAATTAATATTCTCTATATTGTTCTCTTTAGTTGTTTATAAATTTCATCATCGTTTCGTTTGTCAATCAGCAAGATTTCTAGTGTTTGCTCCTCAACACGATAAACGATTCGATATTCACCAATATCGGCTCTATGATAAGAGTATCCTTTTAACTTTAGAGAATCTTGGGGATAGGGATTTGTTCTCAGTTCGTTTATTTTTGTGGCTACTTGTTTGGCGTGTTTATCTGGCAGTTTTTTTAAGCGTTTAGTTGCCTGTCGAGATAGGTTAATCTTAAGCATTTAAAATTTCTGACAGTAAAGCCTCACTTTCTGTTGTTCCGATAAAACCTTCTTGATGAGCTTTTTCTGCCTGTAAAGCCAAAAGTTGATTTTCTAACTCGGAAAATCTCTCAAATTCCTCGATTGACAGCACGACTGCAACATTACGTCCCTTTTTTGCTATCTTTACTGGTTCTCTTCGAGCCAAGTCTAACAGTTCGCCAAAGCGATTTTTTGCTTCTGAGGCTCCTAATGTTTTCATAACTAACCTTTATAGAAACTAGCCATTATGACCATTTTAGCTATTATAGCAATTATTGACAGGGCAATCACTTCCACCAGCGGCTGACTTCTCTAATTGCTTGATGGACTTCTCTTAAAGCGACCTCCCCCCCAAAATGAAGGATTAAAGGCGCTAAGTTGGGAATAGTTTCGAGGAAATGAAGACGAGTGAGAGTACCCAAAGCATGAAGGGTATTTTCCCAGAAGGATAGGTCAACATTAGCAGGGGTTAAGGTGGCGGTTAAGGCTTTTAATGCCTCTGCACGCGGGTATTCAGACCCAATCGTTCTGGCAATTTCTAAGGGTTTCGGGTAACACTTCAGTTGACATACTCCGCGCCGTGAACGGACGTGGATTCTTCTATCATCACTGATTAGAATTTCTGGCTCAACGAGTTCGCTTAAATCAGACCCCTTGCGGTATCTAACCCAGAGGCGAGTCTCTCCTCAGACTTTCGCTCCATTACAGAAGCCTGTTCTCGTATGCCCTACGATACAGTTCAAAACCTCTAAAATAATTGGTTTCTCTGGTACTTGATGCTTAGAGCTTTTACCCATAAAAGCAATCCTTTATGGAACCCTATAACTCTAGTTTTCAAGGTGCGCCTATCGATTAGATAGCTAGGTTTTTAGAGCGGTTGAATACCTTATCCGCTATGGTCTAGCATTATACATCATAAGGGGAATTATTTCCACCACCGACTAACATCCTTAATACTTTGATACACTTCTCTTAAGGCGACCTCTCCCTCAAAATGAAGGATTAAAGGTACTAAGTTAGGAATAGTTTCGAGGAAACGAGGACGAGTGAGAGTTCCCAAAGCCTGAAGGACATCTTGCCAGAAAGATAAGTCAACATTAGCAGGGGTTAATGTGGCGGTTAATGTTTTTAATGCCTTTGCACGGTAGTATTCAGACCCAATCCCTCTGGCAATTTCTAAGGCTTCTGGTAAGATTTCGGATAAATAAAAAACTAACCACGTCGTCTATAATCACTCCATTCAGGAAACTCAGAAAGATATTCTTTATTGATTCCACGGATGCAAATGTATTCACCCTGAATCCAGACTATTGAAATTCCAGAAGTTGACAGTGGCGATTTCCGTAAAATCAACCAAAACGGCAAGCACAATAGTGCAAATATTACTAAAGAAACCGAGACAATTCCATCTCCGTATGCTAGATTCAAAAAATGTATTGTAGCAGCAGCCATAATCATCCCAAAAATTACGCACGAGAAAATCCTATCTGTTAATAATCTGTGCTGTTTTTTAACTTCTTGAGAAAGTCCAAAAGTGATTTTTTCGTATTTTGTCATAGCAAAATATGCAATGATAACCGGTATTGTTACAATCCAGGGCACAAAAATTAAAAAAATGATTCTAATCAGGGCAGAAAAAAGGGCAGAAAAATTAACGAATAAAGGATTAAAGGATAAAGTCTGTTCTTCTTTTCCCGTTACCGGGCGATTGGTTTTGATACAGCGATTTGGTAGAGATGCCCCCCCGCAACATCACCAGATATCCATCATACTGCCATATTCTCTTTCCCTTATCTTTAGGAATACAGTAAATATCAACGGGTTCATTGTTTAAGTTAACCTCAAAATTCACCAATAACCCCACTCTGGGAAATTCTTTTTCGTCCTTCCAATCGGAGTTTGTGAACTGGTATCTTGTCCCGTCATTGCCTCTGATAACCCCTGTGTTATTGGAGGTGTCGAAGCGTAAAATAGTTCCTTCCATCTGCAAAAAATCCTTGAGCAAAACCTTATTTATTTCTTCTAAGTATATCGTAAAAAGCTGATCTGCAAGAGGAACATAAGTTTCATATTCTAAGTAGGTGGGTGGAATTAAATATAAGATGAACGTAGGTTGGGTTGAAGCATGAAACCCAACACCCGCTAATGTTACGCTACCGCTAACCCATCCCAGGGTAAGCGCATCTTAACAATTCTTGACAAAATCAACTTTATGTGATTTGCTTACCCAGAGAGCGATTCAGGCATATTTGAGGAGAATTGGCCATCTCAATTGTTAAGCAAAAATCGACCAAATGTGAATATTTCGTAACTATTCTGATTGACTGGTATCACTTGAAATGCCCACACAGCAAGCGGTTCACAAAAT
>NZ_JADBVE010000063.1:0-14425 GCF_020245285.1 Microcystis sp. M31BS1 | reverse complement strand
TAACTGATAACTGATAACTGATAACTGATAACTGATAACTGACTCCTAACCCAATGGTAGATGTTGTATTTTTGCAGGAGTTCTATTTTCTGACAAAGATAAGCAAAAATTATTTATTGACTGCAAAAACTTGAGAATATTTAAATTAACATTCCGCAATATTTACAAATTCTTAAGAATTAATTGAGAAAGATTTTTATTTAACAACGATGTTATCATGGTTACAGCGATTTTACTGAATTTCATAATGGGTTATTTTGTGCTTTTTTGGGCAGCAATGGTTGAAACCCTTGCCACACCTAGAAGGGTATCCTAATTGAAACGGGTAAATCAGTCAATTTCACCCATAACGATGATCTTTTTTTTATGTAGTTTTATTGCAAAAAAAAAGTTTTTTTGACAAAAAGCACAAAGTATGATACGCCGCATATTTCTGGCTGCGAGTAATTATTGCAGAGTGGGGGAGTGGGGAAGTGGGGAAGTGGGGAGATAGGGAGAATAAATAAAAGCAATCTCCTGTCTCGGAGTCTCCCGACTCCTGTGAATTGTCCTAGGCGAGAAACTTAACCAACTCCTCTAATTTTTGCCAAGCTAATCCACTGGCTAAAATCTCGCGTGCGAGGGCGAAACCGGCAGCATGGTCGCCAAAAGAGACCTTTTCTGCCACCTGTAGGGCAAGAGAGGCATTAATCGCCACAGCATCCCGTTGAGCTGGCGTTCCCCCCCCTTGCAGGACATTTTTGAGGATTTCGGCATTTTCTGGCACTTCCCCGCCTTTAAGGGCATTTAAACTGGCTCTGGGGATAGCAATTGACAAGGGATCGATTGCCGCAGAAATCACCTCGCCATTATTTAATAAAGCCATATCGGTCAGGTCTCCTAACCCCACCTCGTCGAGTTTTTCCCGGCCGTGAACAATAATCGCCTTGGGGGTTCCCATTTGTGCTAGAGCCGTGGCCATGGGGGTGAGAAATTGCCGGTCATAAACCCCGATAACTTGACCTGTGGGACGGAGAGGATTAACTAGAGGGCCCAGAAGATTAAAAACCGTGCGAACTTTCAGGGTTTTGCGGAGATTAGCCACACTTTTCAGGGCTGGATGCCAACCGGGGGCAAAAAGAAAAGTCACTCCCACCCCATCTAGGGCCGCCGCCACTTTCTCGCTAGGGGCGCTTAAATTAACCCCAAGATATTCTAAAACATCGGCCGAACCGACCTTGCTGGAGGCAGAGCGATTGCCGTGTTTAGCCACTTTTACGCCCCCGGCGGCCGCCACAAAAGCCACGGCAGTGGAAATATTAAAGGTTGAGGCCCCGTCACCGCCGGTGCCACAGGTATCGATAACGGGAGTAGTATGGGGTTTAGGGTCTTCTAAGCGAGATTGTTGCCGTAAAACTCCAGCCATTCCCGCTAATTCGGCGGCCGAGACTCCTTTTGCTTGCAAAGCCGCTAAAATCGCCCCCGATAAAACTTCCGGAATCTGGCCGTTTAACCATCCGGTCATTAATTCTTGAGCTTGGTTAAGGGAAAGGGATTTTCGATCGAGTAGTTGCTGCAGTAGGTTTGGCCAGTCTGGAGTGGTCATCGCTGTTCCATTGCTGTGGGGAGGGGGCGATATAATATCATAGCGGTTTGTCTGGGGAATCGATCGCTCCAGGTAATTTTTACTTTAAATCGAGCAAACCCTGTTCTTTTAACTTGGGATTAAAACGAATTTCCATCTGTACTCCCCGTTTTTCTAGGGTTGATAAAATATCGTTTTCTACTCGTCTGGATACCTGTTTTAATAACTTGATTTTCCCTAATTCATCAGCACTTTGAAAAATTTCTTTTTCTGTCTCAGTCATGGCTAATTTAGCATCAATTGGTTCTGTCCAGAGTTTTTCATTGCCGATTACTGCCTGACTTTCTCTTAGCCAAGCTTGTTTAATCGATTCGAGAATAGTCCGATTAGGACGCTCAATAACCTGGATTTTTAGCCAATAACAAGCTTGGGGCTGTCGGGCAAGATGTTGTTTTAAACTGAGATAAATATCACGAGAATAGCTGACAAACTCTAAAACTTGTTCTCGATCAAAAATTGCATAAACCCCGATTTTTCCCTGGAAATCAGCACAGATATTACCCGTGTCATCTAGGTAGGGAATATATTCTAATTGTTTGAGATTAGCAAAAGTATCAGGCTCATTCATAATTAACTGTCGATAATTGGTTGGAGATAAGTCGGTAGGTGTTAAAAACTTTCAGATACCCCGCTGATCAAGTAGGTTGATTCAAGGTAGGGTTGATTCAAGGTAGGGTTGATTCAAGGTAGGGTTGATTCAAGGTAGGGTTGATTCATGAATCAACCCTACCCGTTTAAAATTGTACCAAAAAGTTTTAGGCTAAATTAGTCCCCAAAAATGATCAATTCTCAATGCCTACTGCTTCTCTTAACGAAATTGTTCACGCGGCCCTCAGTGGTCAAGTGGTTTCTTTTCCCACGGATACAGTTCCCGCTTTAGCGGTTTCTCCCCCCTATGCTGCCTTAGTTTTTGCCGCTAAAAAACGGACTTTTGATAAACCTTTAATTCTCATGGCGGCCTCAGCATCAGATTTATGGGATTATGTCAAGGGAAATCAGGAAGAAAGGGAGATTTGGCGGCAAATGACCGAAAAACACTGGCCCGGCTCCCTAACTTTGGTTTTACCTGCTTCTGAAAAAGTACCAAAAGTTCTTAACCCTAAGGATCCTAGCACGATTGGTATCCGAGTTCCCGCTCATGCGATCGCAAGAGAAATTCTCGGTCGAACTGGTGTTTTAGCGACCACAAGTGCTAATCTGTCAGGACAAGAGCCTTTATTAACTCCAGAAGCGATTATGACTACTTTTCCCTCGGTAACGGTGTTAGCTCCCACAGAAAGGCAAGCATGGGGAATAATCAATAGTGGACAACCCTCCACCGTCGCGCGTTGGCAATGTCAAAGATGGGATATCTTACGACAAGGGGCAGTTTTTCTGTAAATATGGACGATATTGACGCTTTAAAACGGGAATTACAGCAAACTCGCCTCGCTTATCAGATGGCTGTGGCAATTAATCACCTCAAAAGCAGTTTTTTGGGACGGGTTGCCCACGAATTGCGATCGCCATTAAGCAGTATGATCAGTCTCCATCAAATGATTCTCGCCGATCTTTGCGAAAGTCCGGCCGAAGAAAGGGAATTTATCGCCCAGGGGCAACTGGCGGGCCGTAAACTGATGGCAATGCTCGATGAGATGATTAATCTCTCCAAACTAGAGTCGGGTACTATACCTCTGGAGGGAGAAATTTTTTCTTTAACTAAACTCTGGGAAGATTGGGCAAGTTTAACCTATTTACAGGCAGCTAATCGCAATATTAAGCTTAAATTTAGCCCTTTAACCGATGATATTGCTATTATTGCCGATTATCAGCGTTTATCCTCCGCTCTTGTCCTTCTCGTCGATGCAGTGATCACCAACTTAGCGAGCGGCTCTATTTGTATATCGGTAAGCGCCCTTGGCGAGAAAAAAGTCACCATTACCCTAGAATTTCCCAGGGAAATCGCTCTCTGGCAAATGCCAGAAATTTCTCCTTTGAGTTTAGAATCAAAGCCAGAAGAAGTCAAACAATTTACTCAAGCTCTCGGTCTTTCTCCCGGTCTTAAATTCCAGTTAGCGAAGGGAATTATCGAAGTATCGGGGGGGGAAATGAGCTTAGATCAAATCAATAACAATAGTCAGGACAAGCTCACACGGATCGTTTTTTCTTTACCTCGATCGCCGGACAGGAAAACTCCTCGGGATAACGATTAAATAATACCATCGTCGTCATGGCGTTGCTTTGGAAACCAATGCGCTGGTAAAATTGTTGTTGGTTAGTAGTCATCAAATAGACTCTTTCCACCCGATTCATCCGGGGATGGGCTAAAACTGTTTCTACTAATTTACGCCCTAAACCCGCTCCCTGATAATCGGGATGAACGATCACATCCCAAATAGTGGCCCGATAAATGCCGTCAGAAGTAGCCCGAGCAAAACCAATTAATTGCCGCTCATTCCACACCGTCACCACCGGATCACTATAGTCAATTGCGGTTTCTAAATCTTCTAAACGGCGATCTATTGCCCAAAATGCGGTTAAATTAAATAATTCTCGTAGTTGCAATAAATCTATCTTGCTTTTATCCTCGTCAAACTGAATCTGACTACAATCAATCATGATATTTCCTTAGTCTAAGACTAAAAAACAGGGGAAGATATTTGGGCGAGAAAAAGGATTCACGCTCCCTCAGGCTAATCTACGAGCAATTTACCCTTATCTATGTATTTTATTATACTAAATGCCTAAGATAATCTCTAGTTGATTTATCGTCATTTCTTGACAAGTCAGGATTCAGGATTCAGGAGTCGGTCGTCAGGAGGAGATAGGGTGATAGGGTTTTGGGGTGATAGGGTTGAGACAGCTTCCCCACTTCCCCATTACCCCACTTCCCCATTACCCCACTTCCCACAGCAATGCTTAACAATCAAAGATCTTCGCCAGTGTCTGTCATTTGTTTAGGGGAAATCCTCTCTGATCTAATTGCCGATCAAAGCGATTGCGCTATGGAGCAAGTGACTTCTTGGACAACCTACGCGGGGGGTGCGCCGGCAAACGTGGCCTGTGGATTGCGAAAATTGGGCATAAATTCGGCTTTTATCGGTTGTGTGGGCAAAGATCAACGAGGGGAACAGTTAATCGCCTTGCTAGACGCTCTCGGAGTCGATACCACTGGTGTACAGTATCATGCCACCCTACCCACCCGACAAGTTTATGTCACCCGCGATGCTGGGGGAGACAGACATTTTGCGGGTTTTGGCGGCATTAAAACGACGGATTTTGCCGATACTGCCCTTAATGCTGACCTATTGCCCGAAAATCTCTGGAAAAATGCCGATTATCTAGTGATGGGAACCCTAGGGTTAGCCTATCCCCCGGCGAGAGCTGCGATGATGCGCGCCCTCGAATTGGCTAAAATTTACGGGGTGAAAGTATTGGTCGATATCAACTGGCGACCGGTTTTTTGGCCTAATCTTGAGGCTGCCCCTGATATCATTCGAGATTTTATTGCCCAGGCCGATTTGCTCAAATGTAGCGAGGAAGAAGCAGCATGGTTATTTGGCACTGATACCCCCGGAGAAATATCATCACAATACCCCAATTTAGGGGCAATTCTGGTTACTGGCGGCGCAAAAGGTTGTAAATATCATTTAGGCGAAAATAGCGGTGCTGTCGAGGCTTTTTCTGGGGAGGTAGTGGATACAACTGGGGCAGGGGATGGCTTTGTGGCGGGTTTTTTGGCTCGTGCTGGTCTGGGAGGCGATCAAATCGAGGAAAATGCCGATTTAGCCCGTAATGCGGTGATTTATGCCTGTGCGGTGGGGGCAATGGTGACAAGAAGAGCAGGAGCGATCGCATCTCAACCGACTCGGGAACAGGTGGAGGAGTTTCTAGCGGCCTTTGACTCCTAGAAATTAGCCCTTATTTGCCAGTTTTTTGGTCAAACCAGTCTAAAACCCGATTCCATGCCCACCAGCGATCGCTATCGCCCCACTGACGCTGACAGGATAAACTGCTGATATAACCCACATGACCGCCATGGTTGGTTAAAAGTAGATCCACATGGGGATTATCGGCGATCGCTGCTTGCAGATCGGGAATAACTGCGGGGGAAAAGAGGGGATCATCGGCTGCGTAGAGGATAAAAGTGGGTTTAGTTAAATAGGGTTGAAAGGGCAAGGGACTACTAGCGGCATAATAGTCAAAAACTGTCTCAAATCCTAGCTTTTTAATCACTAATTCTCGATCGAATCCGGCAATCGTGGTGGCGCGAGTAATTGCTTGGGGATCGATATGATCAGGATGAGCTTTATGGATGCGTTTGGCTAACTTGCGTAGTTCCCCGGCGATCGCTTTTTCCAGATGTTTCCCCCAGGTATCCCGAACGAGATAGGATAAAGAACGATTAGAGTCTAAATTAGGACAAATTACCGCACCGCCGCCGATATGGGTGGGATCTATCCCCATATCTTCCTGATTCTCTGCCGATTTAATTCCCCAGAGGGCTAATTGTCCCCCCAGAGAGTAACCCGTGAACCAAAAAGGGGCAGGACAGCCCATTTTTTGAGCTTGGGCGGCAATATGAAGGAAATCTAGCCCTTCATAGATGCCATCAGAGGTGAGAGTCGGGGATAATTCGGCTGTCTTACCGTGGGCCCGCCAATCGAAGAGGACGACCGCGTAGTTTCTCGCTACGGCTTTTCTGCCTAAAATCCTTAAAAACCATTGATTATCTAAGTCTCCCGTGATGCCGTAGGTGCCGATAATGGTTCCTTTCGCTTGCGGGGGAATGGAAAAAATCCCGTAGATGGGGACGGCATTAGCCCCGGTGAAAATGGTTTCTTGATAGACTGGTTCGGGAATAGCGATCGTATTTTGCCAGGTTTCTCGCGCTTTTAGGGCCACATAGAGAGTCATGGCAAAACCGTTTTTCAGCAATGGGGGCGGAGTGTAGGTGAGATTATCGGTCCTCGTCCTCGGATGGGCAATCATGGCAGCACAGGGGATTCAAAAAGTCAAGAGGGGGAGACAAAAATTAACTTATGCCCACCGCTTTCTTAAAAATTGTAAAGCAAATTGTCCCAAGCAGCGAGCAACTCTGGCAGGGCAGCGGCCGACCAATTGCCCTCACAACTGCGACCTTGATAGAGAATCAATCGCAGGGAATAATTATCGGGAAATCCTGTCGCTTCTAACCATAAAAGCTCGCTTTCCGCTTCACAAGCAATACTTTCTTCATCCATTAATTCTGTGGCTATGGAAGCCATAGTCGCAGTCAATTGTGATAGTAACCGACGCAAATCCTGCCACTCGGCCTCGGTTAATTCGATCGCCCAATCATCACCACCAATTAATCCTTTATAAACGGTTGCCGTAGGATTCCAACCGAGTCGCCAACCCGAACCATATTTGAGAATTTTTTCCATAATTTTCTAGAATTTTAATAGGTCGGCATCTCCCGGTTTTGATAATGATGGACGACGGGGAGAAGGACGAGGAGAAGGACTAGGATTGGGGGTTTCTTGGGGAAGAATAGCGGGGTTATAAATTTCGACTAAAAGAGTTACTAACTGCTGCCGTTGACGACGATTAAGACTGTTAATCGCTTTGATATCGGCAGTCATGGGATTAACGGTAAGGGTTGCTTGTCCGGGATAGTTTTCTTCGCTGATTTTCTCGTTTACTCCTAGATAATCTCCTAGGGTTAATTGCCAATCAAAACGGATGAGAGTAAATCTTTTTTTGGTATCTTGATGATAACGAAGAAAGCGACTTATTAGGGTATTATTCGGATCGATCGCTCCTGTGTCTCGACGGGTATAGTTGTTTTCTTTCGGTAAATCTGGCATTGCTTGATAAATTTGTTGAGCAACTGTTTCGGGTCGTTGAATTTGGCTCATCCCAGTGGATTGCCAGGATAACCACCAGAAAAATATCCCTATTCCTAGCCAGAATATTAATAATATTATTCGCTGAATTTTAAGCTTTTGAGGGAATTTTAAGAGCATATTAAGCAAGAAAAGATTGGAGTTAGTTATCTAGGAACAGTGGGGATTTTTCAGTAACATTTCAAGAGGTTGGGAATGTTATAATCATCTAACAATACCCCAACTCATCTAACTGTAACACCTAGGCTCAAAGTTACCCCAGTCATCCCCATCATAGCAAAGACTGGACACGATCGAGAGGCCAGTAAACTTTATAGGCTTGACCAACGATATAACTTTCTGGCAAAAAACCCCAAGCATGGGAATCAAAACTATGGTTACGATTATCTCCCAAAACAAACAGGGTTTTTGGGGGTACAGTCATAAATTCTATTTCATAATTGGCTAACTCGGCGGTGTAGGTTTCCTCGATAACTTGCCGGTTGAGATAAACTTTACCCCTGCGGATTTCAATGGTATCCCCGGGAATAGCGATGACTCGTTTGATAAAAAAATCTCCCGAATTAGGCTCTAGTTGCTTAATTTTTTCGGGAGTTCTAAAAACAATTATATCGCCTCTTTCCGCTTGATAATTACTGGATTGACTGACGAAAACGCGATCACCTACTGCGAGGGTAGGCAGCATGGATTCGCTAGGAATCTCGAAAAATTCTATTTTTTGATGTAACCAATCGGGAAAATAATTACAGATAATTCCCCAAGTAAAAATTGCTGCCACCATCAGCGCCAAAATGGAACGATAGGTGTGACGATGGGGATGGAATTGATGGGGGAAAGTGTGATAAACATGATAAATAGCGATCGCTGTAATTAAAGGCGCAAGAAAGAGGATATTAGCAAAAAAATCAGCCATTTTCAGGCTAATCTGGGATATAGTCAGAAAAATTATCCCTAAGCTCACCTTATCAGCGTACAATTGCCCCAAACCTGGCATAATCCGGTTAGCGAAGACGGCAAACCATGGGTTTTTTTGTTTCCGGGGAATTTTCTCTAAGCTGTTATTCTGTCTGGAATAATAAACACTCCAGTGAGCGTCAAAAATATTGCTAACGTAAAGGACAACCAGAGCAACTATTCCCCCTAATCCCCAGCTTACAGGGCCATTGGGACTAAAAATTGACCAAATTGTTACAATTATTAATATTACTTGAGCGATCGCCCAAATGGTTGCTTTTTGGTTTTTGTTAGCATACCATTGTCCCAAGCCGGGGAAGAACATCGAGAGATTGACAGCTAACCAGGGATCTTTTGCCAGTGAATTAGTCGCATCAGGAGGAGAAACAGCCGAAAAAAGGGGGGGTTTGCTCATAGTATAGACCTATTGCCAATTCAGTAAACAGTAAACAGTAAATAGTAATCAGTGAACAGTGATCAGTGAACAGTGATCAGTGAAAACATATTAGGAATAATACTGCTCGCTTAATACATACTGCTCACTTAAAACTCAAATCTGATAACTGATAACTGATAACTGATAACTGATAACTGATAACTGGTAACTGATAACTGATAACTGATAACTAATATAGCAATCAACAACAATTAATGCTCTTACTGCAATTTAGCACCTCTCATTACTGTCGCAAAGCTCGTTTAGCTCTAGGTTATAAGGGGATTGATTACCAAGTAGAAAATCTCACCCCCGGACTACATATTCTCAAACTCAGTCCCCTAACCAAAGGGTTAACCACTGTCCCCGTTTTAATGGCAGCAGATGAGATTATTGCCGATTCTACTGCCATTTTAAAATATTTAGAAAAAGTAGTTCCTTTCCCCTCTTTTATTCCCGCTGGGGAAAAGGAGAAAAATCAAGCTTGGTTACTAGAGGATTGGTTAGATGAAAGTATTGGAGTAGCGACTAGATTTGTCTATTATAATTATCGCGCCGGAGAGGGAAAAGCGATCGATCCTTCCCTGAGTAGTCAAATAATTATTAATATCGTGCGACAACAATATAAAATCACCCCAGCCAGGGTAAAACTAGCGGAGGAGCGGCTAGAAAATGCCCTCAAGATTCTAGAATATTGGCAAAATCAGGCCTATTTGGTGGGAGATAAATTAAGTGTAGCCGATATTGCCGCCACTGCCCTACTCAGTCCTCTGGCTCTAATTCCCAGTTATCGTCAAAAATATCCCTGGTTGTTTGCTAGAATCGGGGAAATTCATCAACAGTGTCGAGAAAAATTGCCCCCTGGTTTAAATTAAATGCAGCGAACGACCAAAATTATCATCCTCATCTCGATCGGTTTCTTATCGCCCCTAAAAGCCCTTGCTTTGCCCGCTCCTGAAGATATTCCCGAAGAAGTTTTACGAGCAGAAATTATCACTTCGGCTCGATCGCCCTTGGATAATCAACCCCTAAATGCGGCAGAATATGCCTTACTAGAAGAACAATTAGCCACTAGCATTTATCCACCCCAAATCAATCCCAAGATTCGACAATTAATTGCCCTGAGAAGATTACAAAAACTCCTACAGATATTCATACCTTTCTATCGTTAAGATCAAAATAGCCGATCTCCTTTGGCGAGAGTGCCTATGCTAACCAAAAAGTTAGAGAGGATTGGAGCAAGGCGATCGCTTTTATCACCAGCAGACAAAAATCCCGTGTTATGATTAATGAAAAAATCATAAAGTTTTGTAACAAACCTTGACTGCTATCCTCCACCCCCAAGAAAAACCCCTGCTTAATCGTCCTTGGTACTCCCTGTCCCCTCTCTGGCAAGGAGACGAAACCGATGTGAAACAAGGTTTACCCCATAGCCAACTCGCGCCTCCTTGGCAGATTTTAATTCTCGGCGATGGTTCTCCCACCCGTCATTTACAACTTTTAACTGGTGAAAAAACGGAGGTGGATGTGATCGATATGTCCCCCATCGGCGACGATGAGGATGGCGCACCGATGAAAATTAGCCTGATTCCAGGACCGAGATTGCGTCGTCAAGTCTGGTTACGCACAGCTAGTGGTCAAAGGTTAGCCTATGCCGCTTCTTGGTGGTCTGCCAATCAAGTGGACGAATATCTAGAAAATCGTTCCCTACCGATTTGGGAAAGTCTCTCGCGGCTGCACACGGAATTGTATCGCGATGTGCAGGGACTTTATTACGGTCATTCCCCGGAATTAGAAATAGCTTTTGGGGAAAAAGGAGCATTTTGGGGTCGTCATTACCTATTTTGGCACGCTCGCCAACCCCTTACCCTGATTTACGAGGTTTTTTCTCCCTGTCTCCGTAAATACCTCGGCGAAATGAGAATTGATCAATTAGGATAACTGCTGTAGATATTTCTAAGTAGGGCTGGCTGAATAAATCTAAAAACCTTGTTGGATAATATCTTTAGGCTTTTTTGAAATCAAAAAGTGGGGGAAATTTAGGCACTTTTTCCCTGAAAATTAGGTAATTGGCCACCTCAAAACTGGTAAAACCCCACACCCCACACCCCACACCCCACACCCTACCCCCACGAAAAACTTTTTGCCGCAAACCCTAGTTAAGCTTTGGAGAGAATTAAATGATTTTTCTCCGTTAATTTGGCCGTCCAACCCGGTTCAATCACAATCGTGCTAATTTTTTCGATAATAATTGCGGGTCCTGGCAGACAATCAAAAGGTTGCAGATCTGAACGCTGATAAATTGGCGTTTCCCGCCATTGATTAGCCAGAAAAACCGCTACTCGATCGAGGATAGGAGGTAATTCTCCCATCGGACGGGTGCGAGTTAAAATTGCTTCTTGGGGACTGTCCATAGTCTCGATCAATTCCACGGCGATGGACTCAACAATTAAAGCTTTTTGTTCTTGTTTAAACCCATAACGTCTTTGATGTTCCCGTTCAAAATCCTGACGCATTTGATCGCTAAAATTAACCGCTAAAGTGGCATCACTGCCTTGATATTTTAAACTGACTTGCTGCCGCACCTGATTATAACCCTCTAATTCCCGACCTGCTAAAACTTCTAATTCGTTCATTTCCGTGAGTAACTGCCCGATTAAATCAGCATTTAACGGCTGTTCGATCGCTTTTTCTTTAATTACCCTCAAATCGGCCAAACCCATGCCGTAGGCGCTTAAAACCCCGGCGTAGGGATGGAGAAAAATGCTTTTCATTCCCAGAGTATCGGCAATTAAACAGGCCACTTGACCCCCGGCACCGCCAAAGGTACAAAGAGTATAATCACTGAGATCATAACCCTTTTGCAGAGAGATTTTTTTAATCGCATTAGCCATATTTTCCACGGCAATTTGAATAAACCCCGCAGCCAGCAGTTCAGGACTATTATTACCCCCCATTGTTGCCGCTAATTCGTGAAACTTTGTCAGCACAATCTCTCTATCTAGGGGTAAATTTCCCTCTTGTCCAAAAATAGCGGGAAAATAGGCAGCTTGAATTTTTCCTAACAAAACATTAGCATCGGTAATTGTTAATAGTCCACCCCGTCGATAACAGGCAGGTCCCGGATTAGCTCCGGCACTTTCCGGTCCGACTCGAAAACGATAACCATCATAGACTAAAATCGAACCCCCACCAGCTGCCACGGTGTGAATACTTAACATCGGCGCTCGCATTCTTACGCCGGCAATTTCGTTATCTGTTTGCCGCTCATATTCCCCTTGAAAATGAGAAACATCGGTGCTAGTTCCTCCCATATCAAAACTGATAATTTTGCTAAATCCCGCCCTTAAACTGGTTTGTACTGCCCCGACTATTCCCCCCGCAGGACCAGATAAAATGCTATCTTTACCCTGAAATTTATCGGCGGTGACTAAACCGCCATCGGATTTCATAAATAACAAGCTAGTCTTCGGTAATTGCTGGCTAATACTATCAACATAGCGGCGTAAAATTGGCGATAAATAGGCAGAAACTACTGTGGTATCTCCCCGGGATACCAGTTTCATTAAAGGACTGACTTGATGGGAAATAGCTAGATGAGTAAAGCCGATTTCTTCGGCAATGGCTGCCACTTGTTTTTCGTGGTCGGGATAACGATAACTGTGCATAAAAACAATCGCACAACTTCGGATACCCGCTTGATAAACTGGTATTAAATCGGCTTTAACTTGGGCGGGATTAACGGCGATTAATTCTTGTCCTTGACGATCGTAGCGTTCGGCCACTTCGATAACTTGTTCGTATAATAAAGAAGGAAGAATAATTTGACGTGCAAAAATATCGGGGCGATTTTGATAGCCAATTCTCAAGGCATCTTTAAACCCTTTGGTGATTAACAAAACCGTGCGCTCTCCCTTTCTTTCTAACAGCGCATTGGTGGCTACCGTTGTTCCCATTTTAATCACTTCGATGTTATCTAGGGAACCGCTAATATCTTTGATCCCTTGAATGACTGCATCTGGGTATTTTTCGGGATTTTCCGAGAGCAGTTTATAGAGAACAATCCACTGTTGATCGGCAAGGGGAACAATCAGAAATCTAGCGGCATCTCTAGCTAGTCGTTCAATAATTTCTGGTCGATCGATTATCGCCACGATATCGGTAAAAGTTCCCCCTCGATCGATAAAAAATTTTAACATAATCCCTTCCAGTTCTCAGAATCAATTAACAATTGTGCCTAATCCTTTTAAAATAAACTAGATTGATTTATCTGAGTAAGCAAAATGTCCACAGGAATCGCTATTTTAGGGGTAGGACGTTGGGGAGTGCATTACGTCCGTCATTTTTCTCAACATCCCTCAGCACAAGTAGTGGCAATCGTTGACTCCTCTCCTGAAAAACTCCGTCTCTGTCGCGATCAATTTAATATCGATACTAATAAGGTTATTTTAGCCAATGACTGGGAATCTATTCGCAATCATCCCGAAATCTCAGCCGTAGTCGTTGTTACTCCTGCCATCAGCCATTATCCCCTGATTAAAGATGCTCTTAATTTAGGTTATCACGTCCTCGCCGAAAAACCCTTAACCCTCAATCCCCAAGAATGTGCCGAATTAACGGCATTAGCGGCGCAAAAACAGCGTATTTTATTAGTTGATCATACCTATCTTTTTCATCCCGCCGTTATCACTGGACAAAAAGTCCTGCAATCCGGTGGCATCGGTAAACCTCTTTATGGTTATGCCACTCGCACTCACCTGGGTCCGGTTCGTCAGGATGTGTCCGCTTTGTGGGATCTAGCTATTCACGATATCTCGATTTTTAATCATTGGCTAAATAGTACACCCGTATTGATTCAGGCGAGGGGAACCTTCTGGCTACAACCTAATCTAGCCGATTTAGTCTGGTTAACCCTGATCTATGGCGATGGTTTTCAAGCGACTATTCACCTTTGTTGGTTGAATCCCGATAAACAGCGACGCTTAGGGATAGTTGGCAGCGAAGGGACTTTAATTTTCAATGAATTAGACTCTCGAGCGCCTTTAACCCGACAAAAGGGCTATTTTGAACGTCAGGAAGCCTATTTTATTCCCCGGGGACAGGAGACGGAATCTATCCCTATTGCCGATGGTGAACCCCTAAAAGCATTGTGCGAACATTTTTTAGAGTCGGTGGCTACGGGTGTCAATTCTCCTGTATCTTCGGGATCGGTAGGGACCCAATTAGTCAAAATCCTCCAGGCAGCAGAATTATCTCTAGCCAGAGGTGGAGAGATTGTGCGCTTAGAATAGGGAAAAATGGGGTTGATAAGCTGTTGACTATCTAAATCACTCGTTAAGACTGCACCGGGGTTGAGAGCAGGGAAACGAGCGATCGCTGTCTGCTTAGTCGATGTGTTCGGCAATTCAAGGGGTGACAAGGCGACTAAAAGGCTTGCTGGATAAGGCGCATAGCCGTTAGACCCCTAGAAAAATCGGGGTGTTTTCCTGGCTTGAGGCGGATCAAAGAAAAGGCGAGTTCCGAGTACGCGTCCATCGACTCGAT